>CAVJQD010000001.1:0-65146 GCA_963651555.1 uncultured Clostridium sp.
GTGGATGCAAACAACAAAGAATATGACAGCAGAGACAATTGCAATGCCATAATAAGTACTAAAGACAATGCGCTTCTCTGTTTTTGTAGCAATTCCACTATACCAAATGGCATTACATACATTGGAGAGGGTATATTCAATAACTTAGATGATATTACAGAAATCACCCTACCCAACGGAGTAAAAAAAATTGGTTTTCACAACTTCGGTTCCTGCCCGAATCTAACCAGCATTACCCTCCCTGCCACGATTGAGTACATAGCCCCCGAATGTTTCTATGATTGTCCTAAACTCAAAGCCGTCTATATCCCCAAGGGCACATACCACAAGTTCTGCGACCTCGAAAATGACTTTACCGAGTTCCGCCAATACCTCATCGAAGTCTAATACATCATACATCAATACATAATACATCCATACATAATACACCCCTTGCACGAAAAAAAAAATCTCCGTACCTTTGCGCACCTTTACAAGTTAGGCACAAACATACATTAACTAAAAACACATACAAACATGATTTACAGTAAAGAAGTGGAAAACATGTGTCAAGTGGCTAAAGGTCCTCATCATGGACCAGCACCTATACCTGAAGAGGGTAAATGGGTGAAAGCCAAAGAGATTAAAGACATCTCGGGTATGACGCATGGTATCGGTTGGTGCGCTCCTCAACAGGGTGCATGCAAACTGAGTTTGAATGTCAAGGATGGTGTCATCGAAGAGGCATTGGTAGAGACTATCGGATGCTCAGGTATGACTCACTCCGCTGCTATGGCAGCAGAGATTCTGCCAGGTAAGACTATCCTTGAGGCGTTGAACACCGACCTCGTATGCGATGCTATCAACACCGCTATGCGTGAGTTGTTCCTCCAAATCGTCTACGGTCGTACGCAATCGGCTTTCTCTGAAGGCGGGTTGGCTATCGGTGCAGGACTGGAAGACCTTGGCAAGGGACTAGTTAGCCAGACAGGCACACTGTTCTCAACAAAGGCTAAAGGTGCTCGCTACCTGCAACTGACCGAAGGCTACATCACCAAACAGTTCCTCGACGAGGACAACGAGATTTGTGGCTACGAGTATGTTCACATGGGCAAGTTCATGGATGCTATCAAGAAAGGCGTACCTGCAGATGAGGCTCTGAAACAAGTAACCGGCACCTATGGTCGTACGACTAAGGAGCAAGGCGCAGTTAAATCTATTGACCCAAGAAAGGAGTAATACTATGATACGTCCAGTTCAATTTGAATCACAAGACCGCCGCGAGAAACAAATCCTCGCTGCACTCAACGCTAATGGTATCGCTTCTATTGAAGAGGCTAATCAAATATGCGAGCAATATGGTCTCGACCCATATCAGACATGTGAAGACACGCAGCGTATCTGCTTCGAGAACGCTAAGTGGGCTTATGTAGTAGGTAGCGCTATCGCCCTGAAGAAAGGTTGCAAGAATGCTGCTGATGCTGCCGAGGCTATCGGTATCGGACTGCAGTCGTTCTGCATTCCAGGTTCTGTAGCAGACGACCGTAAGGTAGGTTTGGGACACGGTAACTTGGCTGCTCGTCTACTCCGTGAGGAGACCGAGTGTTTTGCTTTCTTGGCAGGTCACGAGTCCTTCGCTGCTGCTGAAGGTGCTATCAAGATTGCCGAGATGGCTAACAAGGTACGTCAGAAACCACTGCGTATCATCCTTAATGGTCTCGGTAAAGACGCTGCTATGATTATCAGCCGTATCAATGGCTTCACCTATGTACAGACTCAGTTCGACTACTACACCGGTGAGTTGAAGATTGTTAAGACCAAAGCCTACAGCAATGGTCCTCGTGCAAAAGTCAACTGCTACGGTGCTGACGATGTTCGTGAGGGCGTGGCTATCATGTGGCACGAGAATGTAGATGTATCGATCACAGGTAACTCTACTAACCCTACTCGTTTCCAACACCCAGTGGCTGGTACCTATAAGAAAGAGCGTATCTTAGCCGGTAAACCTTACTTCTCTGTAGCATCCGGTGGTGGTACAGGTCGTACGCTGCACCCAGATAACATGGCAGCAGGTCCTGCTTCGTATGGTATGACCGACACCATGGGTCGTATGCACAGCGATGCACAGTTTGCAGGTTCGTCTTCTGTTCCTGCACACGTTGAGATGATGGGCTTCCTCGGTATCGGTAACAACCCAATGGTTGGCTGCACCGTGGCTTGCGCTGTCAATGTAGCGTTGGCACTGAATAAGTAAGAGATTACAACATTACCAAGTAGCCTCTCTGTTCCACACAGAGGGGCTACTTCGTTTTAATAGCAAGAGAGCGCTTTTGGCACAGAATTTGCACCATTCCGGTGTATAAATATCAAACTATACAAAATGGATAACACTGTAGATATTCGAGAATTGCAAGAACGCATCGAGCGTGAGAGTTCTTTCGTTGATGCTCTTACCATGGGCATGAATCAAGTCATCGTAGGACAGAAACACTTAGTAGAGAGCCTATTGATTGGTCTTCTCAGCGATGGACATATTCTTCTTGAAGGCGTTCCTGGTCTGGCTAAGACATTAGCCATTAAGACACTGGCGGACCTTATTAAAGCCGACTTCTCTCGTATCCAATTCACCCCAGACCTATTGCCTGCCGATGTATTGGGTACTCAGATATACTCCCAGAAAAACGAAGAGTTCCGCATAAAGAAAGGACCTATCTTCGCTAACTTCGTACTTGCCGATGAGATAAACCGTGCTCCGGCAAAGGTGCAGTCCGCCCTACTCGAGGCTATGCAAGAGCGACAGATAACTATTGGAGAAGAGACCTTCAAACTCGATGACCCGTTCCTCGTATTGGCTACACAGAACCCTATCGAACAAGAAGGCACCTACCCTCTGCCTGAAGCACAAACCGACCGTTTCATGCTAAAGGTGGTTATTGGCTACCCCAAGAAAGAGGAAGAGCAACAGATCATACGACAGAATATAAGCGGTACGCAGAAGCAGATACTGCCTATCCTGTCCACTGAAGATATACGCAAAGCACGACAGATAGTAAGAGAAGTATACCTTGACGAGAAAATCGAGAAGTATATTGTTGACATCGTCTTTGCTACGCGTTACCCAGAGACCTACGAGTTAGATTCTCTCAAGGGTATGATACAGTTCGGTGGTAGTCCTCGTGCAAGTATCAACCTTGCCTTGGCTGCACGCGCTTATGCCTTTATTCACCGCCGTGGATATGTCGTACCAGAAGATGTTCGTGCCGTATGCTACGATGTACTCCGTCACCGTATCGGACTTACTTATGAAGCCGAAGCACAGAACATGACCACCGAAGATGTCATCACCGAGATACTGAACAAAGTACAAGTACCTTAAGTTCGCTAAGCAACAGAGTACATGACAAACGAAGAGTTATTACAGAAGGTCCGACGCATAGAGATAAAGACTCGTGGACTATCACGAAACATCTTTGCAGGCGAATACCATAGTCAGTTCAAAGGGCGTGGTATGACTTTCGCAGAGGTACGAGAGTACCAACCTGGCGATGATGTACGCTCTATCGATTGGAATGTAACAGCACGACTCAATAAGCCTTATATCAAGGTCTTTGAAGAGGAGCGAGAGATGACCGTCATGCTCCTTGTTGATGTATCCGGTAGCCGCAACTTCGGTTCTATCTCACAGACCAAAAGAGACATGATGGCAGAGGTTGCTGCAACGCTTGCATTCTCTACCATCGAGAACAACGATAAGATAGGCGTCATTTTCTTCTCCGATAAGATAGAGAAATACATCCCACCTAAGAAAGGACGTAAGCATGTGCTGCATATCATTCGTGAACTCATCGACTTTGAGCCAACCTCCTCTGGTACCGATATAGCCAACTGTTTGCAGTACTTCACCAATGCACAGAAGCGTCGCTGCACGGCTTTCCTCATATCCGACCTCGATGTACCCGTTGAAGGTACACAAGGTATTGCAGCCGCAGAGAAGCCTCTCATCATTGCCTCGCAAAAGCATGACCTATCTGCTATACAGATATACGACCAACGAGATGCCTCTATTCCTAATGTAGGACTACTCAAACTTAAAGATGCAGAGAGCGGCAAACGTATATGGGTCGACACCTCTTCGAAAGCCGTACGAGATGATTATGCTCAGCAATGGGATATGCAACAGAAAGCATGGGATAGTATATTCACCAAGTTAGGTACACGCAATGTGAGTATACGCACCGAAGAGGATTATGTAAAAGGATTGATTCGATTATTTAGGATATAACATGGGTCTATCGTTATTGATATTAAGCATAGTAGTCAGCGCAAGCATCGACTCCACAGAGTTATGGATTGGTGACCAGACGCAACTACATCTCTCTGCTACTACATCTGCCAACGAGCAAGTGCAGTTCCCGCAATATGGCACTACCCTTATCGATGGCTTAGACATAGTGGAACAAGCACCCCGTGATACCGTCAAGCAAGATAATGGCTCACTAACCATCACGCAAGACATCACCCTCACTGCTTTTAAGGACTCGCTATTCCTTGTACCCCCTATCCCATTCGTCTGCGGCACAGATACACTTTATACCGACCCACTGTCTATAAACATCGTACAGCCTTTCGTTATCGATACTGCCGACAATGCTATCACCGACATCAAGCCTATCTATAAAGCACCTATCTGGTGGTGGGGCATTATCCGTTGGATACTCTTAGGTATCGGCATAATAGGCTTAGGTATTGGTATCTACTTCCTTGTTCGTTACTTCAAGAAGCGTGCGGCTAAGCAGACCGAACAACCGATAGCAGAAGAGGATATACGTCCTGCAGAAGAGGTGGCTATTGAACGGCTTGATAAGATAAAAGAGCAGAAGATATGGCAACAGGGTCGCGCAAAAGAGTACCATACCGAACTGACCGATGTACTGCGTTACTATATGGCACGGCGCTTCAATATTACTACCCAAGAGAATACCTCCATGGAGATACTCTCACAGATGAAGCAACTGATCGATAAGGACCTCTTCAGTGCACTCAAGCAGACGCTCTCGCTTGCTGACTTAGTAAAGTTCGCTAAGTGGATGCCACTGCCCGAAGAGAACGAACAAGCACTACGCTTTGCTTATCGCTTTGTGGAACAGACTACCCCCACTAAGCAGGAGGAGACACAAGGACAAAAGTCCGAGAGTGCTACTAACAAAGACACGAACACACAATCATGACCTTTCAAAACCCATATTATCTATTCTTGTTGCTGGTGCTGTTACCTATCATCTTCTGGTATATCTGGGAGATGCGAAAGAACGATGCCAGTCTTCAAGTGTCCTCTACTTATGCCTTGCAGCGCAAGCGCACATGGCGGCTCTATCTACTGCATGTTCCTTTCGTACTATTGATAGCGGCTATCACGCTACTTATCATTGCCCTTGCACGACCCCAACTGACTAATAAACTACACCAAGAGTCTACCGAGGGCATCGATATCATGATGGTGATGGACATCTCCGGTACTATGCAAGCCGAGGACCTTCGTCCTAACCGTATCGATGCAGCCAAGGCTGTAGCGTGCGACTTTATCAATAACCGACCCGACGATAACATCGGATTGGTAGTCTTTGCCGGCGAGAGTTTCACACAGTGCCCTATGACTACCGACCATAATGTACTGGTTAACCTCTTTAGTGCCGTACAGTTCGGTATGATTGACGATGGTACTGCTATCGGACTCGGTATTGCTAATGCAGTCAATCGTATGAAAGACTCGCAAACAAAGTCAAAGGTGATTATCCTTCTGACTGATGGTTCGAATAACCGAGGCGACATTGACCCTCTTACTGCAGCAGAGATTGCTAAGACTTATGGTATTCGTATCTACGCCATTGGTGTAGGTAGTTATGGTACAGCACGAGTACCCGTGCAAACTCCTATTGGCAAGCAGTATGTAGAGATACAAAACGAGTTCGACGAGAATACTCTACGCCAGATAGCACAGACCACCGATGGTGCCTACTTCCGTGCTACGGATAACCAGAAACTGCAGGCTATCTACCAAGAGATAGACCAAATGGAAAAGACGAAGATGCAAGTACGAGAGTACTCCAAGCGTACCGACTTCTTTCCTGCATTCCTTTGGGCGGCTCTCGGGTGCTTACTCGTTAGTATCCTACTCCGTTATTTTGTCCTACGAACAATAAGCAACTGACCATCATGTTCCGTTTTGCAAACATACAAGCACTCTGGTTACTACTCCTGATACCCCTATTAGCAGTAGCCTTTATCCTCATCACACGCTATAAGCACCGCCAACTGCAGGCTTTTGGTGATGAACAACTACTGAAGGACCTTATGCCGAACGCCTCTCGGGTACGCCCCGTGATTAAGTTCTGCCTCAATATGTTGGCATTGACTTGCCTTATCTTTGCCCTTGCTCGACCTCAATATGGCGAGAAAGAGGAGATACAGAAGCGTAACGGCATCAAAGTGATGTTCGCTCTCGATGTCAGCAATTCTATGTTGGCAGAGGATGTAGCGCCTAACCGTCTTGAGCGGGCTAAGCAAATATTCTCTAAACTGATTGATAACATGCAGGACGATAAGGTCGGACTTGTAGTCTTTGCAGGGGAAGCCTTTACACAACTGCCTATCACCTGCGACTATGTATCGGCAAAGATGTTCCTTCAGTCAATCTCACCTGATATGATAAAGACGCAAGGTACGGTCATAGGACGAGCCTTGCAAACCTCTATGCAGGCGTTTGGAGAGAAAGATGAGGCTTCTCGGGTTATCATCCTTATTACGGATGGTGAAGACCATGACGATGATGCTGAATCTATTGCTCAACAGATCAAAGAGCAAGGTGCTGAGATTATTGTAGTAGGTATCGGTAAACCCGAAGGGTCTCCTATACCCGTACCAGGTACTAATGGTTTCCGTAAAGACAGGCAAGGTAATGTAGTCGTATCTCGCCTCAATGAAGAGATGTGCCAGAAAATAGCCCAAGCCGGAGGAGGTATCTATGTCCGTTGCGACAACTCCAATACAGCAAAGAGAGTGATAGAGAACCGGTTAGACGACCTATCGAAGGCAGAATTGGAAGCCAAAGTGACTACGAGTTACAACGAACAATACCAGACCTTTGTGGCACTTGCTTTGCTCATACTCATTATCGACTTCTTTATCTTCAACCGTAAGAATAAGCGTCTCAGTCAGATGAATATCTTTGGCGAGAAACACACAAAAACTAAGACTCGATGAACAGTAAACAAATAATACTATATATTGCACTACTTCTCATACCTACTCTATCGTACGCACAGAAAGAGAGTTCGGATGTAAGGCGTGGTAACAAAGCCTATAACAAAGAAAACTATGTAGAAGCAGAAGTAGACTACCGCAAAGGTCTTGATAAGAACAAAGAGGCTTTTGAGGCACACTTCAATTTGGGCAATGCACTCTTCAAACAAGAGAAGTATGCCGATGCTATTGAGGAATACAAGGCTGCCAGTCACTATACCGATGGGGACAAGAAACGCCAAGCAGCCATCGACCATAATATTGGCAATGCTCACTTTGCGCAGCAGCAATACTCCGAGGCTATTGAAGCCTATAAGCAAGCACTCAAGAATAATCCTAAAGACAACGATACTCGATATAATCTTGTAAAAGCCATGCAGTTTCTGCAACAACAAGAGCAACAGCAGCAGCAGAATCAAGATAAGAACAAGGACCAGAATCAACAGCAGCAACAACAACAGCAGCAACAAGACCAACAAGATCAGGAGCAGCAACAACAGCAGCAGCAAGAGCAATCGAACATCGATAAAAAGACCGCCGAGCAACTATTGCAGGCACTTGAACAAGACGAGCAAGAGACACAAGAGAAGGTAAAGCGTCAAGAGGCACAAGGCGGTAAGCGATTAGAAAAAGACTGGTAATACATAACAACAAGAGCATGAAACGACTACTAAATATAGTTCTATCTCTCACGCTGATAGCCGTTACGGCATTCGCAGAGGACATTGAGTTTCGAGCCTCAGCCCCTGCTCAAGTGATAGTGGGACAACCCTTTCAAGTATCTTACTCCGTCAACCACGATGGTAAGGACCTGCGTATTCCTGAGTTCGAGTCATTCGACATATTGGCAGGCCCCTACACGAGTGTAAGCAATAGTACCCAATGGATAAACGGCAAGCGTACTTCTACCTATAGTAAGACGTTCACTTATACACTGAATGCCAAGAAAGAGGGGACATACTCTATTCGCCCTGCTACTATTCGTATCGACAAGGAGACCTATACCTCCAACGGACTCAAGATAACCGTTCTTCCACCCGACCAGACTCCTTCTAACGACAACACACAGAGCAATAATCAACAACAGAAGCAGTCGGCTTCGGCATCGTCAAGTAGTTCACAAGGGAACGATATATTCATCCGAACTATTGCTACCAAGACCAAAGTACACGAGCAAGAGTGTATATTGCTTTCGTATAAACTATACTTTGCCGGAGTTGATGTAGCGCAGTTCACTAACAACACTACCATACCCGACTTCAAAGGGTTTATGAAGCAAGAGATTGACTTAGGCGAGATACAGACCGAGTTGGAGCATTACAACGGGAAGAACTATCAGACGGCAGTACTCTATCAGACCCTACTCTATCCCCAGCATAGTGGTACGATAAAGATTGAGCCTGCCTCGTTTGAAGCCGTCATTCGTGTACGCAACAGAGTGCAGACACATAGTATCTTCAACAGTTTCTTTGACACTTACTCTAATGTGACCCGTGCCTTGAAAGCGCCTGGGGTAACGATACACGTAGATGCTCTGCCCGCAGGTAAACCGAAGTCGTTCCTTGGAGGTGTAGGACAGTTCCAGATATCCTCTTCTATTACTACCGACCAACTGCATACCAATGAAGCCGTTACCTTGCGTCTTGAGATAAAGGGCAATGGTAACCTCAAGTTACTCAAGACGCCAGCGGTAGAATGGCCCGAAGGGTTTGAGGTATACGACCCTAAGGTGACGAATAACTTCAAGACCACAACCAATGGTACAACAGGCACTAAAGTCATTGAGTATCTCGCTATTCCTCGTGCTGCAGGTGAGTTTACTGTACCCGCAATTGAGTTTGCTTACTTCAATACGCAAACCGATTCCTACGAGACTCTCACTACTCCCGAATATACACTGCATGTGCAGCGTGGTACGGAGGATAACAATGGGGCTGTGGTAGTAGGCGACCATATAGAGAAAGAGGATATCAAGCAACTGAACTCGGATATACGATACCTCTATGTAGGTGCGCTGCCGGCAGCAAGAAAGACGGTGTTCCACTTCGGAGACTTGGTATTTTGGTTGTGCTATCTTATCCCATTGCTCTTAGCCACTATTGTGTTTGTCATCTTCCGCCGTCAGATACGGGAGAATGCAGACCTTGTGAAGGTTCGTTATAAGAAAGCCAACAAGACGGCACAGCGTCGTCTTCGTAAGGCAAAGGCATTGATGGGGCAAGGTAACAAAGAACAGTTCTATGAAGAGATAGAGCGTGCAGCATGGAGTTACCTAAGTGACCGTTTGTCTATTCCTACGGCAGACCTTAACAAGGAGAATATATCACAGATACTGAGTCATAAGGGAGTGGCAGATGATGTAGTGAAAGAGGTATTAGACCTTCTCTCTACGGCAGAGTTTGCGCGTTATGCCCCTGCCGCAGTAGGACATGAGATGCAAGACATCTATCAAGATACGATACAACTCATTGATAGGTTAGAGACATGCAAGCTATGAGTATGAAAAAGAGACTATATACAATCATCAATATATTGTGCTTGACGGTGTTGTGCTACGGCCAAGACCCCCTATCGCAGGCACGAAAGTACTACGACGCAGGCGATTATGCGGCTGCAGTCAGTGTATACGATTCGTTATTGACAGTGCAACCCTCGGCAGAGGTAGAGTATAACTTAGGGAATACCTACTTCAAGTCAGGCGAGTTGGGAAGTAGTATCTTACACTACGAGAGAGCGTTGCGTCTTCGTCCTAATTATGCAGATGCGAAGTATAACCTTCATATCGCAGAGGGTCGTATCATAGATGACCTTAAGAACGAGAACGAGACGTTATTGTCGGTTTGGACTATGCATCTTATTCGTTCTTTGTCGGAACAAGGTTGGATTATCTTTAGTCTAACGGCTTTTCTTCTATTCTTAGTGGGGATGATAGTGTTCTCGTTTGTTCGCACGGTAGGAGTACGAAAAACGGGCTTTTATGTAGCA
The DNA here is from genome assembly GCA_963651555.1 of uncultured Clostridium sp. Classification (GTDB taxonomy): domain Bacteria; phylum Bacteroidota; class Bacteroidia; order Bacteroidales; family Paludibacteraceae; genus Colicola. The sequence continues at coordinate 10,264 of CAVJQD010000001.1, forward strand.
TGCGTTGCTATCATCTTCAGTATTATCTCTTTTACCTTTGCGGGTGTAGAGCATAAGCAGGACACGGAGCGTCGTGATGCGATTGTGATGCAGAGCATAGTGAGCGTAAAGAGCAGTCCTGATAAGTCGGGCACGGATATCTTTGTGCTTCATGAAGGGACGAAGGTACATATCCGCACCACGCTATCTGATTGGGCAGAGATACAAGTAGCAGATAATGTAGGTTGGATACGGTTGTCGTGCATCGAGCGTATATAATGCTGACAACAGGTTCAATCTTGGTTCTCTTATCCTCTGTATGGAGCAGTCTTATCCATGCAGATGAGCAGTTGCTATTGGCAATCAATGGGGCTCACACGCCTTTTCTTGACAACTTCCTTTGGAACATATCGGTGCCGGCTACATGGATACCCCTCTATGTAGTGCTTTTGCTATGTATTGTTCGTCGTTATGGGAAGCAGAGTCTTTGGATAATGCTTGCTTTTGCCGTGTGTGTAGGGCTATCAGACTATATCTCATCGGGTATCATTAAGAACATTGTGGGTCGTCCTCGCCCGACACATAGTGAGGGAATAGAAGGCTTATTGCATATAGTGAATAACTACCACGGTGGGTTATACGGCTTTGTTTCCTCGCATGCAGCCAATACAATCTGCTGCACTCTTCTTTTTTCTTTGGTATGGCGGGATAAGATTTCTTCGATTAGTCTGGGTGTGTGGACGGTGCTTGTATGCTGGTCGCGTATGTACTTAGGCGCCCACTATCCTGCAGATATAATAGGAGGACTGCTCATTGGAACAGCCCTCGCATTGCTTGGTTATTTTTGTCTCTCTAAGAAAAAAGGAATATTCGTTGAGAGAGGTTCTTACTCTCGTGTCTACGACTGGTTACCTTGTATGACCTTGGTTATAACCTGCGTGGTGTGTTGCTTGGCATAGCACCGGAGTCGTTAGGGTGCCGGAAGATAGGAGCACAACGCTTGTTATTGCCGTCCTCAAGTTGACAATTCATATACTGGTTATACTGCTCCTTGGTCAGTACACCTTTGAACTCTTGCATCTTTTGGTTGATTCGCTCAATCATCTCGGCTCTTGTATTGGAGACACGGCGTGCCTTGGCATACTTGAGGTTGATCTGATAGATAGTATCCCTCTGCTCTTGTGTGAGTTTTAGTTCATACTGCATCATGACGGTCTGTTTCTCGGCTTCTTCCTCCGCAGTACATCCACTGAAAGGCGGTCTTGGCGGCTGTGCCTTAACGCATAGGGCTAAGCAGATGAAAGACAAGAATAGTATTGTTCTCTTCATTGTGTTGTTCGGGATGTTCTAAAAATTCCACGTTTCGTTATTTTACTAATTGGGTGTTCCTCCACTTTTTGAGCGCTTTGTGGTTTTTATTTGTATCTGCTTGACTTTCACTCAGTCACAATGCTTGCATTGCTCCTTCGTTGCGCCAACCATCTACTAAATAAAATTCCACAAATCATCTCAAAAGCAATTTTTAGAACATCCCATTCGTTGTTCCTAAACATGCCTCAATGAATACAAACTCCATACCAATCAACAAGCCTTTCCGGAATTATACGCTTTTTGTATGGCCGGATGGCCTTCTATATCGCCTTGGTTTTGTACTCCGCCTGCGAATACATGTCCTGCGAGACGGACATCGTCGTAGCAAGCAATCCATCCTTGCAGTCCATGCTCTGCACCTTCGGGGGTAGTGGGTTCGTTCTCGGCAGCAGCGGTCAAGAGATAGATATCCTGCGGTTTATGTGGTGCATAGTACTTCGAGACGGTACGGTCGAGTAAGGCTTTGAGTTGCCCAGCCATCTCATAGTAGTAGATAGGGGTAGCAAAAGCGATGACATCGGCGTTGTTGATCTGTTCGACGATAGCAGGGGCATCGTCTTTGACGGCACATTGGAAGGTTTGTTCGCAGGCATAACAGCCTCGGCAGAAGTGGATATCTTTTCCGCGGAGGGAGATGTATTCTACTTGGTGTCCGGTTTCTTCGGCACCTTGAGCAAACGCACGAGCCAGTACTTCGGAGTTGCTGTGCGGGCGTAGACTCGTGGAGATTACTAATACTTTCTTCATCATTTCTTGGGTTTTGTTTTACTCTGCAAAGATAGGGGGAATGGGTGGAATTTGCAAGGGAGGTTGGAGGGAATTTGGAGGGGGTTTGGAGGGGGGTTGGAGGGAATTCCTCGTGGTTTGGGACATTTTTACGGATTGTTACGGGGCAGGTTCGTCTTTTGGAGGGGTAAACAGTGTCTGAAGCCGCTCTGAAAGCCCTATGAGAGTGGCTTAAAAGTAGGGAGAAAGTAGCATAAGGTAAGCTGTATCTACCGTGTATCTACCGTGTATGTACCGTGTTTGTTTCGTCATAGGCCGCAGACAAGTAGGGGGCAGATTGGGGATAGGTAGGGGATAGGTAGGGGGTTGGGTGCAATTAACAATTAACAATTAACGATTAACATCTTAGTTGTTATCGGCGAGTGTTGCGGATTGGAGGGGAGAAGTGGGCAAGTAACAATTAACAATTAACGATTAACAATCGACAAGGACGGGGAGAGGATGTTACATTTTTTGCTGCGGGGCGTAAGGTTTAAGGGAAGTTTATGGGAAAAAGTTTTGTGGAAGAAGGTTTTTTGTTTTACCTTTGTACGCAAAATTGTGCGAGATAGAAGTAAGGAAAGAGGCATGATGAAACAACGGATTTGGGTGATAGTATTGATGTGTCTATTAGTTCATTACGAAACGATGGCGGTAGACATATTGGCACTGGCGGACAGCGTTGGTCGCTATGTCGCACCTTATGCGTCGGTGGGTAAGATGAAGGTCAATAAGATTCGCGTAAAGAATCAGACGGCCGTAGTAGACTTCACGCAGAATCTTAGTTGGGTGCCTATGCGTCCTGGCATGGTAGATACGATACATGCTATTGCTCGGCACTATGTTTTTGGGGGGCAAAAAGGCAAGGTGCTGGTGATGAGTAACGGATTCGAGGTATCGGAGTTGGTGCTCAATAGGTATCTTCCGGCATCACAACAGCGGACGCCTTATACACTGCATCGAACGATTCCTTTGGTACATAACACATCTCTACTGAACAGTCCCGAGGAGGGTTTGGCGGGGATACATCTTGCGGTGTGGGGGAGTCACGGATTGTACTTTAATCAGCCGCGTGAACTATGGATATATCAGCGGCCGAAGTTGTTCACGACCGTGGAGGACCTCTTTACTTCGTCGTTTACGATGCCGTTCTTAGTGCCTATGTTGGAGAATGCGGGTGCGGTGGTGCTTCAGCCGAGAGAGCGTGATATACGGCGGGAGGAGGTAGTGATTGACGAGAGCGATGGGGCGCAGGTGCGCTATGGGACCGCGTGGACCTTGGCGAAGGACAGTGGTTGGGGTCGTAAGCCTGAGGGCAAGCCTTTGATTGAGGGGGATAATCCTTTCCGGATGGGTGGTTATGCGCAGGCAAAGACTACGAAGGATGCAGGGAATGCGGAGGTGTTTACCTACTTAGTGGATGCACCAAAGGCGGGCGAGTATGCGGTGTATGTTTCTTATAAGTCGTTTCCAAATAGCACAGAGAAGGCGCATTATACCGTTTACCATTGCGGAGTGGCCACTTCTTTTGAGGTGAACCAACGCATGGGCGGAGGGACTTGGATCTATCTGGGCAGTTTTGCGTTTGGGAAAGAGCGCGAGGAGAATAAGATAGAAGTCAGTACACTGGGCGATGGGGCATCGGTGGTGAGTACGGATGCCGTGAAGATTGGTGGGGGAATGGGTAGTGTGGCTCGTTATAAGAGTGAGTATCTAACAGGTAAAGACTTCGATGATAAGCAGAAGAAGCGTCTCAAGAAGATGCCTGCTTATCAGTTGCCGATCGATACGACGCTGCTTTACACAAGCGGGATGCCTCGATATATGGAGGGTGCGAGATACTGGTTGCAGTACGCAGGGATGCCTGATTCGGTGTATAACATTCGGCATAGTACCTTTGATTATGCGGACGACTGCGGAGGTCGTGGGCGTTGGGTTAACTACTTGTCGGGCGGTTCGGAGGTTAATCCTCGGCAGGAGGGTTTATGTATTCCTATTCATCTTTCTTTGGGGTTCCATACCGATGCCGGCGTTCGCAAGGGAGACAGTGTTATTGGGTCGCTTATTATCCGCACGGGTTCTAATAATGAAGGGCAAAAGGTATATCCGACGGGCGTTAATAGGTTGGCTGCACTTGACTTGGGAGATTGGGTTCAGTCGCAAGTAGTAGAGGATGTGCATCGTTGTTTTGCGCCTGAGTGGAGCCGGAGGGCTTTGCGAGAAGCGAATTATGCAGAGACAAGGATACCCGAGGTACCGGCTATCATATTAGAGTTGCTGTCGCATCAGAACTTTGCGGATATGCGTTACGGTTTAGACCCTCGTTTCCGTTTTGTTGCAAGTCGGGCGGTTTATAAGGGGATTGTTCGGTATATCCATGCTCAATATGGTACTCCATACTGCATACAGCCATTGCCTGTGCAGGATTTTGGTATGCAGTATGTTCGGCAGGGTTCGGACAGTATCTGCTTACGTTGGGCAGAACGGGTGGATAGCCTTGAGGCAACGGCTCGGCCGGAGTATTATATCCTATATACAAGGACGAATGATGGGGATTGGGACAATGGGGTTGTGACTTATAACACATCTTATACAATGCCGTTGGAGCGTGGTGTGCGTTACGATTTCCGTATTGTGGCAGCCAATAAAGGGGGTGTGTCGCTTCCGTCGGAGACTTTGTCGGCTTATCTTGCCCATGAGGAGCGGGGGCGTGTATTGATTGTCAATGGTTTTACGCGTGTAGGTGCACCTAACAGTTTCGAGTTGGACTCGACTTATGCCGGTTTCCATGGGGGATATGGTGTGCCTTGGGGAACGGATATTGCCTACATCGGCGAACAGTGGGAGTTTGACCGTGATAAGATTTATAAGGATGACAACAATGCCGGTTTTGGTTCCAGTTATGCTGATAAGCAGGACCAGTTGTTTATCGGTAACACTTTTGCCTACCCCACTATGCATGGCAAGGTGCTTCAATCGCTTGGTTATAGTTATCTCTCGTGTGCAGCGTCGGCAGTGGATAGTATATCGGGGGAGTTTGACTTAGTGGATGTCATCATGGGTTTGCAGAAAGAGACCGTGTTTGGTACAGAGAAGCAGATGGTTATGTTTAAGCCGTTTGAGGCAGGGCTGAGAAAGGCTATTTGTGGTTATACGTCACAGGGCGGGCGTCTACTTGTCAGCGGTTCGCATATCAGTGAGGAGTTGCAGCATGGGCTTAGTGCTACGAGTGAGGATAGGCAGTTCTTGCTTAAGGTGTTGCATTGTGAACATAGGATGAAGCATGGGTCACGGTCGGGGGTCGTACAGTTTGGCGGTAAGCAATACCACTTGCAGATGGAGCCTTCGGAGAGCATCTTATATTGTGAAGAGATGGAAGGGCTAACGGATAAGGGAAAGGGTGCTGCTGTTGCGGCACGGTATGTGGATAGTGGTGTATGCGCTGGCGTATCGTATAAGGGGAATAATAGGACATTGATGTTTGGGTTTCCATTGGAGAGCGTGCAGGAGTTTGAGAGTATATACTCTGAGTGTATTCAATATTTATTCCATTAAAGAGATTATGACGAAGAAGAAAAAGGAGTTGCCGCTGTACGAGTCGGTAGAGATAACGGATGTGGCAGCAGAGGGTAAGGCGATGGCACGGATAGACGACTGTGTGGTGTTTGTTCCGTATTGTGTACCAGGGGATGTAGTTGATATACAGATAACGAAGAAGAAGCATAACTACATGGAAGGGCGTGTGGAGCGTTATGTTCGTTATTCGGAAGAGCGTTGTGAGGCAGTATGTAAGCATTATGGCGAGTGTGGCGGTTGCAAGTGGCAGATATTGCCTTACGAAGCCCAGTTGCGCTATAAGCAGAAGCAGATAGTAGATAACCTGACTCGTATTGGTAAGATACAGTTGCCTACCATATCGCCTATCTTAGGGTCGAAGCACATCTATGGTTACCGTAACAAACTGGAGTTCACCTTCTCGGATAAACGATGGGTTAGTTGGGAAAAGATACACGAAGCGGGAGGTATCGAGAATGTAGTGAAGGACAATGGTGTAGGGTTTCATATCCCTAACTGCTTCGATAAGGTGCTGGATATCACAGAGTGCCACTTGATGGACGACACCAACAACAGGATACGCAATACGATACGAGATTATGCCAATGAACATAGCCTATCGTTCTTTGACCTTAAACTACAGTCAGGGTTGTTGCGCAATCTTGTTATCCGCAACAATCACAAGGGTGAGTACATGGTTATTGTGGTGTTCGGTGAGGATAGGAAGGCGGAGCGAGAGGGTTTGATGAGCATGCTACATGATACCTTTCCGGAGATTGTGTCGCTGCTGTATGTGATTAACACAAAGTGCAATGACGTAATCAATGACTTGGATGTGGTGACTTATTATGGTAAGGATTATATCCTTGAGGAGATGGAGGGGTTGCAGTTTAAGGTAGGTCCGAAGTCGTTCTACCAGACGAATACGGAGCAAGCGCATATACTATACCAAGTGGTTCGTCAGTTTGCTCAGTTGCGAGGGGAAGAGTTAGTGTTCGACTTGTATACGGGAACGGGTACTATTGCTAACTTTGTGGCTGGTATGGCGAAGTATGTGGTTGGCATAGAGTATGTACCTGAGGCGATAGAGGATGCGAAGGTCAATTCGCAACTGAATAAGATAGACAACACAGAGTTCTATGCAGGCGACATGAAGGATATCTTAACGGAAGAGTTCTTGCAGCGTCATGGTCGTCCTGATGTTATCATAACCGACCCACCACGGGCTGGTATGCATGAGGATGTGATTCGTACGATACTGCTGGCTGCTCCTCGCAGGATAGTGTATGTCAGTTGCAATCCAGCGACACAGGCAAGGGACTTGGCTTTATTGGATGCAGACTACCAAGTGACACGGGTTCAGCCGGTTGATATGTTCCCTCATACTCAGCATGTGGAGAATGTGGTATTGCTGGAGCATCGAGGGAGTTAGATGTTTAGGAGTTTAGAAGTTTATAGGTATATACATATTGCCACTAATCAACATTATTCAATAATTTAATTCTTATCATTATGAAGAAGATTATTTATGCCTTTATGGCGGTGGTTGCATTGAGTATGATATCGTGCAACAAGACAGGAAAGAACGAGCCTAATGCTCCGAAACAGGATTCCACCTTGGTATCTCAGGCTTTGAAGTATCAAGTAGAATGCAACGAGGCTCTGTTCCAGTATGTAGATGTTAAGTTAGAGTACATTGAGTATCCGGACTCTAACAGTATCAAGAGTATAAACCTGACGGGTGCATGGGAGAGCGAAGCTTATGAAGCAACGAAAGGTGTATTCGGTATTCGTCTAACGATGGAGCCTAAGGCAGGGGTTACGTTACCTGATGACTTGGCTGATTCTGTGTTCGATGAGACGAACGGTGCCTATATGTATGTCAAATATGGTTTCCGTGATGTCTACAAAGAAGGGTATAACACAGAGTACACTTATCGAGAGTTTGGGTATATCGACCTTCGTGGGAAGGGAGCTTATAAGAGCCAACTCACTGCAGATGTCATTCGTGATTTCTCCACGGAGAATGCATACAACTATGAGTATGATGGAACATACATTTCTCAGAGCAGTATAAAGGGTTTCTGGGATAGAAGGAAATAGTTGAGTATTTGATACTTAAAGGCAATAGCCTACGGCATACGTCGTAGGCTATTGCTTTTTTATTGTATGCTTAAACGAAAAAAAACGGTTCGATATGCGAACTATTATTCAAGAAAAAGTCGTACCTTCGCAGGCGCAAAAGGTTGGGTAGTTATACAGACTACCTTTAGTCATCATGAAAGAAGAAGAAATGCCTGAATTGGGCAGCACAGTAGGTAAGTTGCGGGATGTTATCACACAGAACTTGCGACGCCGTTTTGCTCAATATGAAGGCGTACATTTGACGGTAGAGGAGTATATCTTACTGTACCGAATACAGAAGGAGAAAGAAAGCACAATCTTACAAGACTTAGTCGATTTGACTGGCAAGAGCAAATCGACTGTGTTGCATATTGTAGACTCGATAGAGCAGAAAGGTTTACTACATCGAGCCGTTAATCCCAAAGACCATAGAGAGAATCATCTTATCATCACCCCAGAGGGTGAGGAAGTGTTTGCTGCGCACTATGAGATGGAGAAGGCATTAACTCGTCAATTGTTACGTGGAATATCGTCACGACAGATTGAGTCGTTTCTCAAGACTATTGAGAAGATCAAATGTAACAATTAACAGTTAACCCATACGGGTCTTGCGAGCCGAACGACACGAGTGCGTGTCGTCTCCATATTGTTACTTCCCCAATAAATAGTTCGTATTTCTAACTAATTGTATCCATTGTAAATAGTTCGTATTTCTAACTAATAAAGGTATGTATAGAAGGTATTTTAGTTTGTTAATAGTCTGTTGCTGTATAAGTTATGCAGTAGCAGAGGTTCGTGTATTGGGCATAGAAGAGATGTTCGAGATAGCGGACCAGAATAGTGTTGCTATTCGTGCAAGTCGGACAGCAGCCCAAGAAGCCGAGCAAGCAGTGAAGGTGAGTAAGAACGGTTATATGCCGGACATTCACTTCTCGGCATCGGCGAGTTACATTGGTAATGTGTGGGTGGCAGACCGAGACTTCAAGAACGGTCAGACCTACGAAAGTCCACACTTAGGTAATCAGTTTGCGATCGATGTAGAGCAAGTGCTGTATGCTGGTGGGGCGGTAATGAACAGTGTTAAGATCAGTGAGTTGCGGGCAGAGTTGGCTAAGTTGAACATTGAGAAACAGACACAAGAAGTGCGTAACTTGCTTGTGGGGCACTATCTTGATTTATACAAGTGCCGTAATGTATTGAAGGTGTATGACAACAACATCGAGTTGATGCAGCAAGTGATAGATGACATGCGGGCAAAGGCGGAGGCAGGTATTGCGTTGGACAATGATATTGTTCGTTATGAGTTGCAGAAGCAGAACCTTATCTACCTTCGTACTCAGTTACAGGGGACGATTGCGATATTGAATAATCAGTTGGTCGTGACTCTTGGATTGCCGACAGGGACAGAGATTATGCCGGATGAAGGATTGCTTGCTCAAGAACAGGCGGTGAGTGATGAGAGCAGTTGGCAAGAGAAGGCAGATGTTAACTCGAACGTTATAAAGAGTGCGGCTAAGGGTGTGGAGATCAGTGAGCGAGCCGAGAAATTGAGTAAATCGGGGTGGATACCCAAGATCGGTTTGGTTGCATCGAACCATTTGGATGGGCCTTTCACCTATGATATGCCTGCGATAGATAAGAACGTGAATGTATGGTATGTGGGTATAGGTCTTAGTTACGACATTGGCAGTTGGTATAAGACTACTCGCGAGGTGAAGCATAGCGAGGTTGCTTTGCAAAGCGCTAAGGATCAACAGGCGGTAGTGGAAGAGCAGGTTGACTTGGCTGTTCAGGCAGCGTATACTCGCTATATCGAGTCGTTTGAGCAGTTGCGTACTCAGCAGAAGAGTGTGGAACTGGCAACGGATAACTACAATGTGATAGCCGATCGATACGACAATGGATTGGTGGTGATAACGGACTTGATAGATGCAAGTAATGCAAAGTTATCGGCAGAGGTAGGTCTGACTAATGCGCAGATAGATATTGTCTGCAACTACTATACGCTGCGGTATGTGTCGAACACGCTGTAAGGGTCTATGTTTAATTTTTAATGTTTAATTTTTAATCCTTTGAAAATTCAAGTTATTATGAAACGTCATACAAAGAAGATTATCTACAATTGTGTTATTATCATCTGTTTGGTAGGTGGTATAGTATGGACCGTGTGCCATTTTGTACATTTTGGCAAGGTAGAATATACGGACAATGCCCAGATTAGGCAGGATATTGCTCCTGTTAATGCTCGTGTACAAGGCTTTATTGAAGAGGTACGGTTTGATGATTATCAGCATGTGAAAAAGGGGGACACTTTGGTTATCATAGAGAGTGCTCCTTACCGGCTACAGGTAGCGCAGGCTGAGGCTAACTATCAGAATGCGTTAGCAGGTAAGGTAGTTACGAGTGCGTCTATCTCGACAACCGCTAACAACTTGGCAGTGTCGGATGCTACGATAGAAGAGGCACAGATACGACTAAAGCAAGCCGAGAAGGACTATCAACGATACCAAACCTTGTGTGAGAAACGGGCTGTTACTCAGCAACAGTTGGACAACGCTAAGGCAGACTACGAGGCAGCGAAGGCAAGGTATGACATGTTGAGTAGACAAAAGACGAGTACCTCTTTGGCAAAGGACGAGCAGACGGTTCGGTTGGACCAGAATGTGGCAACGATAGCCATGGCAGAGGCAGCAGTAGACTTGGCTCGTCTTAACTTGTCGTATACGGTAGTGCTGGCGCCTTGTGATGGGGTGACGGACAAAAAGAAAATACAAGTAGGGCAGTTGGTTCAGCCTGGTATGCTGCTCCTTAATGTGGTCGATACCAAGAATGCATGGGTTACCGCCAACTATCGTGAGCGTCAGTTGCGCCATATAGAAGAGGGCGCAGAGGTACGGGTGAAGGTAGATGCCCTACCCGATGTTCGTTTGACTGGGCATGTGGAACGGTTGAGTCAGGCTACGGGTGCGAGTATGGTACTCAATCCGAGTGATAATGCGACGGGTAACTTCATCAAAGTGGAGCAAAGGGTACCTGTTCGTATCAGTCTGGCAGAAAACGATTCGAGTGTATTGAGTCGTTTGCGTAGCGGATTGAATGTAGAGTGTGAGGTGCTTTATTAACTGTTGCGTATGGAAGGACCACAGGTGTCTCAGCCTTTTAGCATCCCAGCGATGCGGGAGTTTGTTCCTCGCAAGATACAGCCGTGGATATATATATTGATGGCTTGTACCTTTCAGTTATCGTCGGGACTGTATATGGGCGGGATGAGCACGATGGTTGGTGAGCATTCGCTGCTGCGTGAGGACCTCACTATGTGCTTATATTGTAACTTAGCGGGAATGGCATTGTATTTCCCTATGCTGTTCCGCATGAAGTTTCGTTTCACGAATAAGACGCTGCTTATGGGTGCAGCGTTGGGTGTTATTGTGTGTGATATAGCGACCATGTATGTCGAGTTCTTGCCACTACTATGGTTGATATGTTTTATCGAGGGATGTTGCAAGATACAAGGTACTTTTGAGTGCATGAGTACGATACAGTTGTGGATGACACCTAAACGGGATTTCACTATCTTCTTTCCGATATTGCACATCATTGTGCTGAACAGCATTCAAGTGAGCGATTACTTTGCGACATGCTTCACGGAATATCTGCATTGGAGTTGCTCGCACTGGTTGATGATTGGTCTGATGCTCTGCAACCTGTTGTTTCTTGCTACCTGCACGAGGCATGTGCACATCGGTAAGGCGATGCCGTTGTATGGGATAGACTGGTTGGGCGCCTTGATGTGGGCAGCGTTTTTCTTACAGGTGACTTATCTGTTCAACTATGGCGACCACTATAACTGGTTGGATTGGGATGCACTACCTTGGTTAGCAACGAGTTCGGTGTTAACCTTTGGGGCGTGCATCTGGCGTATGCGGGTTATTCGACACCCATACTACGCTCGGGAGATGTGGCGCTTTCACCCACGTTATTTTCACTTGCTGATATTGGCTTGCATCATAGAAGTGATACTGGGGTGTGAGTCGGTGCTGGAGGAGATATTCTTTGAGAGCGGCATGCACTACGAGGAGATGTCGACGGCTCGATTGGACTGGTTGGCAGTGGGCGGTATCACTTGTGGGTGCTTGTTCTGTTGGCTATGGATGCACCGTTGGCAACAGTCGTATTTCCGTTTGATAACGATAGGTGTGGCGGGTATTGTGGCTTATCTGCTACTTTTTTACACGACTATATCGACCGATATCAACATTGAACGGATGTACCTGCCGGTGTTCTGCAGGGGCTTTGCATCGGCTGTGACGGGTGTAACGATGATGGTTGCACTACATGATATGATGAACTTTATGCTCTTCTTTCAGGCGTTGTCGGTGTTTCAAGCGATACACTTGTATGTAGGCGGTGTGTTGGGTTCGGCACTGTATTCGACTTGGGTTCGGTATACGGTTAATGACAACATCAGTCGTTACGGTGAGTTGCTGGATACGGCATCGGCAGAGAGTCGTACGGCGGCGGAGTTTGGGGAGTTTGTGGGTCATTATATGGAGCAGATGCAGGTGATATCGGTGAAAGAGATACTGGGTTGGCTGGTGATAGTGAGTCTGTTCTTCTTCCTGCTGCTGCTGTTCCATGATATGCCCGCTCGGCGTGAGTTGAAGCCGTTCCCGACATGGGAGAAGGTGAAGAAAATGGTGGCAAGTATGGTGTGGATGAATTAACAATTAACAGTTAACAATTAACAACACGGTTGATACAAACGAGCCTGAGGGCTCGGACGACACGGGGGCGTGTCGTCTCCACAATCGTAGCTGCTTTCCCGCGGGCGAGGCGCCCGCGTCCCCAGCATTGTTGTTTTCGTTTCCGCGGGCGAGGCGCCCACGTCCCCAAAAGGACGGTCTGGGGTCGTTGGAATTTGGGTGGAAATTGGGGTTTGGAATGGGTTTGTTTTGAGGTCGTTTTGGGGTCGTTTTTAGGTCGAAAAGACGATAATTTGGGGGTTCTTCGTGAAAAGCAGGTAAAAATCGGCGTAAAGGCAGTCTGGAAGCGGCTTAAGAGTAGGGAGAAAGTAGCATAAGGTAAGCTGTATCTACCGTGTATCTACCGTGTATGTACCGTGTTTGTTTCGTCATAAGCCGCAGACATGCTCGGGGCAAGTTGGGGGAAATATGCCTACCCACTGCCCTCTCCCTGAAGGACGGGAGGATAGAAGATGCCTACCCACTGCCCTCTCCCTGAAGGACGGGAGGATAGAAGATGTATATCCTCTGCACGTACCTGAGGGGAAGGGAGGTGGGGAGATGCCTACCCCCTGCGCGGGTCTAAAGGGCGGGGAGGTTGTTGGTGGGAGATTGTTTTGGAAAGGCTGGCTGATTGATAGAATAAGTGCAGGATATTTGCAGGGAATAAATCTTTTGTGTACCTTTGCGAGTTGCGGAGGAGTCGGATAATCGACGGGGCGAGGTGCGGGGAGTCCTCCTATATAAACAACACTAAATCAGCGTAAAGCGACGAAAAGATATGGGCAAGAGTAAGACCTCAGGTGCATCTTATTACCAAGGTATTTCCCGAATATTCACATCAGCGTACATGCCTCGCTGGGGCGTGTTGCTATTAGACCTCTTCTTATGCGCGGTGGCGTACATAGTTAGTTACGCCATTGGGCAGAACTTGTTCCACTACGGTTTCGAGTCGTCTTGGCCATTGTGGCAGCAGATGTGCCTATTGATGGGCTTTCAGTTGCTGTTTTTCATCGTGTTTAGAACCTATTCGGGCATACTTCGTTACTCGACATTCGTGGACACGATCCATGTATTGCTCTCGGTGGTCTTGGCGGGTGTAAGTAACCTCATCGTGAACGGCGTGATAGCGCACGCAACAGGGCAGACAGTACTGCTGAACACGTTGCCTATTATGTACATCTTTGTGGCGTTTTTGCTGCTATTTTGCCTGCGTGTGGGCGTGAAGACACTGTACGAGACGGTCAGCAAGAACAACAACACGAAGGTACTGATATACGGTACGCAGTCGGCAGGGATAGCGATAGCCAAGATGCTTCGCAGTTCGATGGACGCACATTATCGGCCTGTGGGATTCATCGAGGACGACAAGAAGCGGGATTTGCATACGCTGTTGGGCATGAGTGTGTATCACATGGACGACAAGTTGATACGTAAGATGGATGCGAAGGGTGTGAAGGACGTGATAGTGTCTCCGCTTAAGATGAAGAGCATTGTGCCAAGTAGGGACTTGGCAATCTTCTTGAACAACAATATCCATGTGCTGACGGCTCCGAATGTGAGCGAATGGCACGAGGGTGACGATGCGAAGGAGCAGAGTAAACGGTTGCTTGCTATTAACTCGATACAGATAGAGGACCTGCTGGAGCGTCCGGAGATACACATCAATACGGAGAATGTGCGTAACACACTGAAAGGAAAGACGGTGCTGGTGACTGGTGCAGCGGGTAGTATCGGCAGCGAGTTAGTTAGGCAAGTGCTTTCTTTTGAGCCGTATTCGGTTGTGTTATTGGAGCAGGCAGAGTCGCCTTTGCACGACTTGACCTTGGAGTTGAGGCATCAGTTTCCTAACCAGCACTTGGTAGCGACTATCGCTGATGTGCGCGACAGGGAGCGTGTGGAGGAGGTGATACGTAACTATCGTCCGGATGTTATCTATCATGCGGCTGCGTATAAGCATGTGCCATTGATGGAGGACCATCCGAACGAGGCCATACGCGCCAATGTGAGCGGTACGAAGAATGTGGCGGATATGGCGGTGAAGTATGGCGTGGAGCGTTTTGTAATGATCTCCACAGACAAGGCGGTGAACCCAACAAACATCATGGGTGCAAGCAAGCGTATTGCGGAGATATACGTTCAGTCGTTGTTCAAGAAGTTAGTTAAGGAGAATCCGAATTGCACGAAGTTTATCACTACTCGCTTTGGGAATGTGTTGGGGAGCAATGGAAGTGTCATTCCGTACTTCAAGAAGCAGATAGCAGCGGGCGGTCCGGTAACAGTGACTCACCCTGACATCATCCGTTATTTTATGACGATAGCCGAGGCGTGTTGCTTAGTGCTTGAGGCAGGTACGCTTGGGAATGGGGGTGAGATATTTGTGTTCGACATGGGCCATCCGGTGAAGATTCTCGACTTGGCCAAGAACATGATCCGGTTGGCAGGTTTCGTTCCGGAACAGGATATACAGATCGTATTCACGGGGTTGCGTCCTGGCGAGAAGTTGTATGAGGAGTTGCTCAACAAGAAAGAGACGACCTTGCCGACGGCTAACCCCAAGATCATGATAGCGAAAGTGAGAGAGTTTCCTTTCGATGAGGTAGAGAAAGAGGTGGATGAGTTGATCCGTCTGAGTCATGAGGAGAAGCCTTTCTTGACGGTAACGCACATGAAGCAGATTGTACCGGAATATATCAGTCAAAACAGTATCTACGAACAGTTAGACGGTTCACACGCAAACGGCTAAGACAGACTATGCTAATCGATCTATTCACTCAGTATCCACAGACGCTTATTGCAATCAGTTTCTTGGTTGGTTTGTGCTGTATGCCTGTGGTGCGCGAGATTGCCAAGAAGAAACAGTTTGTGGTAAAGCCCAATAAGCGAACGAGTCACACAGGGGAGATACCAAGTATTGGGGGACTGGATATATGTTTCAGTTTCCTTACAGCCTACCTATTGTTTGAGGTGGACACGACGCTTGTTAGGCAGTCGCAGTTTATCATGATTGGTGTACTGACGATTACTATGATTGGGTTCACGGATGATATCTTGGACCTCAGTCCGTTGAGCAAGTTATTAGGCGAGATGTTGGCAGGTATTGCGCTGATTGTGTTTGCGGATATACGACTGACCCACCTGCATGGGTTCTTTGGTATCGGAGAGATCAACATTGTGTGGAGTTACCTACTGTCGTTCTTTGTGTTGGCGGCTATTGTGAATGCACTGAACTTGATTGACGGTATCGACGGGTTGGCTTCAGGCTTGGGCATACTATACTGCGCCTGTTTCGGAATCTATTTCCACCTGTGCGGCAACCTACATTGGGCTGCGCTGGCGTATAGCATGATTGGTAGTCTAGCGGTGTTCTTCCTATACAATGTGTTTGGGCGTAAGAAGCGTAAGATATTCATGGGGGATTGTGGTTCGTTGCTGCTGGGATATATCTTGACGGCGTTTGTATTCCACTTCTGTGAGATGAATGCGTATCACGAGGTGCCGGACGAGATGTTGTGCAAGGCAGCACCGTCAGTGGCTATATGCATACTGACTATTCCTTTGTTCGACACCGTACGAGTGATGTTCACTCGTATCAAGCATAAGCATTCGCCTTTCTTGCCCGACAAGAACCATGTACATCACTTGTTGTTGCGTATTGGTTTGAACCACCTACAGACGACATGCGTGTTGCTTAGCGTATCGTTAGTGTTTGTGGGGCTTTCGTTTATTGGGCGCAATTGGAATGTCTGGCTGCTGTTTGGGGTCGACTTTGCCTTATGCATGCTGCTGACATGGATACTCTGGCGAGTGGTGGACAAGAAAACTGCACAAGAGCATGATTAGCGTTGAGCACGTCAGTTTAGAGTTCTACTCTAAGTCAATCTTAGAGGATATCTCTTTCCTCGTCAACAGGAAGGACAAGATTGCTATTGTCGGTAAGAACGGTGCGGGGAAGACCACGTTGCTTAGGTTAATCAAAGGGGAGTATGAGCCTACGGCTGGTAGTATCTCTTATGATAAGAACATCAGTATTGGCTATCTGCCTCAGCAGATGCAGCATGCCGAAGGAACGACGGTAAAGGAGGAAGTGCGAAAGGCTTTTCAGCATGTGCTGGACGTTAAGAAGACGATAGCCCAACAGACGGAGGAGTTAGGCAAGAGGGATGATTATGAGTCGGAGGACTATCAGAGGCTGATTGACCAACTGACCTACAACAATGAGTTACTGCAGTTGTTGGGTGAACAGAACTTTGATGGAGAGATGGAGAAGACTCTTATGGGCTTAGGGTTTGAGCGCAAAGACTTTGACCGGCCCTGTTCAGAGTTCTCCGGTGGGTGGCGCATGCGCATCGAGTTGGCTAAGATACTATTGCAGCATCCCGACTTGTTACTACTGGATGAGCCAACCAACCACCTCGATATAGAGTCGATACAGTGGTTGGAGGATTTCTTGAAGGCATCGCAGAGCGCAGTACTGTTGGTTAGTCACGATAAGAAGTTCATTGACAATGTGACCAATCGCACTATCGAGATTACTCTAGGGCGTATATATGACTATAATGTGAACTATTCGCATTTCCTCGAACTGCGTAAAGAAAGGCATGAGCAACAGGTGCGTGCCTATCTCAATCAGCAAAAGATGATCCAAGAGACGGAAGAGTTCATCGAACGCTTCCGGTATAAAGCCACTAAGTCGGTGCAAGTGCAGTCACGCATCAAGCAGTTGGAGAAGTTAGAGCGATTGGAGGTTGACACAGAGGACACCTCTCGGCTGAACCTGCGTTTTCCACCCGCACCACGAAGCGGGGACTTCCCTCTCATTGTGGAGGACCTGCGCAAGGACTTCGGCGACCACACCGTCTTCTCAGGTGTCACTTTTACGATCCGCCGAGGAGAGAAAGTGGCGTTTGTAGGAAAGAACGGCGAGGGTAAGTCGACGCTGGTCAAATGTATCATGGGACAGTTGGACTACATGGGTTCACTCAAGGTGGGACATAATGTGAAGATAGGTTATTTCGCACAGAACCAAGCGTCGTTGCTTGACGGAGAGGCGACTGTCTTCGACACCATCGACCGTGTAGCCGTGGGCGACATACGCACGAAGATACGCGATATCCTCGGTGCGTTTATGTTTGGCGGAGAGGCAAGTGAGAAAAAGGTGAAGGTACTCTCAGGCGGAGAGCGCAGTCGACTGGCGATGATTCGTCTGCTACTCGAGCCTTGCAATCTACTTATCCTCGATGAGCCTACTAACCACCTCGATATACCCTCCAAGGACGTACTGAAAGCCGCATTGCAAGACTTCAACGGGACAGTCATCTGCGTCAGTCACGACCGTGACTTCCTTGACGGCTTGGTCAGCAAAGTGTATGAGTTCGGTGGCGGCAAGGTGAAGGAACACCTCGGTGGCATATACGACTTCCTGCAGGCGAAGAAGATTGACTCTTTGCAGGAGTTAGAGAAGAAAAGCGCTGTCCCTTCGCAGCAGAAACAGGTTACCGTCACTACCGGTGCGCAGGACTATGCCACTCAGAAAGCGGAAGCAGCGGCACGGCGTAAGCGCGAGAAACAGATTGCTGAGACGGAGGCGGCTATTGCCAAGTTAGAGGCTGAGCAGAAGCAATTAGAGGACTTGATGGCTTCTCCAGACCAACAGACACAAGAGAACTTTAAACGTTATGAGAAGATCAAACACGAGATAGAACAACGTATGTATGAGTGGGAGATCCTTAGCGAAGAGGTATAAAGGGATTGGCTCACCCTTAGAACAGTTTATTTAGGCAACAACGACATCCATTCCAACAATAGTATGAACGATATCATCGACTACATCTTGTCTTTCTTACTCTATGGCGACACCGAAGCCGCCAAGCGTGTCGGTTATACCGATGACGCTACGCTCTTTGAGCAGTATGAAGTGGTTATTGTGCCTAATCATCACCTAGGCAAAGACCTTGTCTATCCCGATTTCGATAGTCCCGTGGTGGAACAAGTAGGCAAGACGCATGTCATCCATACCGACATCGTATACAACACCTTCTTTTTCATCTCGCGTGCCGAAGAACTGATCAATCCTGAGCGTGACGAACATGGTCGTTTCTCTGCTAAGAACTCTATCCTTGGGCATAACAACCGACTGCTTATTCCGCTCGTTGACGAGTACGCACATCTGCTGATGAAGTTGCTCAACCTACCCTCGCCTGCGCCTTGTTATAGCCATATCTATCTCACGCATGACATTGACTCTATTGCATGCTATCGACACCTGCGTGGCGTACTTGGCGGCATCAAACGAGGAAAGATAAAGCAGGTTATCCAGTCCTTGCACGATATATACCAAGACCCTATCTACACCTTCCCTTGGCTGATGGAGCAAGATAACCAACTGCCAAACGCAACGCAGGTTTACTTTGTGAAACGCACACACGGACGGGGCTATGACTATCCGCAATACTGTCTTAGAGGGCATGACTACCAACAACTAAAGTCAGTCCTACAAAGCAATAATGCTATTCTCGGGCTTCACTCGAGTTACTACGGCGGTCTGCCATCGATGGATAAGTTTACGGATATCCCTAACTGGCAATACCATCGCAGTCACTATCTGCGTTGCTCTATCGACCAGATGCAGCGCCTTGCCGAAGCCGGTGTCTCCGATGACTTTACCATGGGCTTCCCCGACCGAATAGGTTTCCGTCTGCAGACCTCACGCGCAGTGCGTTGGATCAATCCCAAGACGATGATGCTGACTAACCTCACGCTTCACCCACTGACCATCATGGATTGCACACTGAGTAACGCTAACTACATGAACCTCAACGAAGACGAAGCCTATTTCTCGTCCGAGGAACTCCTCGACCGAGTGCGTCGCTATGCCGGAGATGTCGTGTTGCTTTGGCATAATAGTACCTTTGCTAACGTGCCGTATCAGCAGTCGTTGTATGTAAAGTTACTCAAGGGTCTGCGTCACTACTCTCACCACGAAGAACAGGAATAGACATGCATAGCCGCCAGTTCAAAATACTCACTATCGTAGGTGCACGACCTCAGTTCATCAAAGCCGCTATGTTCAGCAGAGCGGTGCAGCAGTATGCTGAGAGGCACACTGAGATAAACCTTGAGGAAAAGATAATCCATACCGGACAGCACTACGATTATCTCATGAGCGAGACCTTCTTCAACGAACTGCATATCCCTGCACCTGCATACAATCTTGGATGCACTCTACCACCACAACAGATGGCAGAACACATCGTTCCTATATTAGAACAAGAGAGACCTGACTATGTCGTCGTTTTCGGAGACACCAACTCAACTCTTGCTGGAGCACTCGCAGCACACCAATGCTCTATTCCCATTGCGCACATAGAAGCTGGATTGCGTAGCCATAACCTCGGTATGCCCGAAGAGAACAACCGTATTGCGACAGACCAACTATCTTCCCTGCTATTCTGTCCCACACACCAAGCTGTACACAACCTACAAGAAGAAAGCATCATAGACGGCGTTCATTATGTGGGAGATATTATGCATGATGCCGCCATGGTCTTTGGAGAGATAGCAGAGTCTAAATCGACCATACTCTCACAGCTCAGCCTCACTCCCAAGCAATATATCCTCTGCACCATTCACCGTGCCGAGAACACTAACGATCTTACACGGTTACACAACATACTCACGGCTCTTGCGCAGATAGACGAGGACATCATCTTACCCACCCACCCACGCACGGCACATATTCTCCAAGAGCATACGGAACTGCAAGACATCATATCACAAGCACCACATATCCACTGTATTGGCCCTGTTGGATATCTTGATATGATAATGTTAGAGCGCAATGCCACACATATACTTACCGACTCCGGCGGAGTACAGAAAGAGGCATACTTCCACCGTGTGCCATGTATTACCTTACGTGACGAGACAGAATGGACAGAGACTGTGCAAGCAGGATGGAACATCATTGCTGGCACTGACCCATTACATATCATAGCTGCCTATCATAAATCTATGCCACAAGTTCCAATTACCGAATATGGCAATGGACACACCGCACAAGCAATTGTTGATATACTATGCCAAAAAAACTACTAATCATATCCGATGGCTTCAATCGTCCGTTGTATGGACCTCGAATGACCCAACTATGCAAGTTCCTTAATGCCAAGGGATGGGATATCACACTCATAACGGAACAAATCAATGGAGAAAACTATGCTGTACCCAATTGTCGGTTTATGACTATGCCATACTACTCTAAGAACCATTTTATCAAGTATATACAGTGGTTGTTAGATAAGTTATTCGGATTTAAAGATTACCGTCTTTATTCCTTTGCCAAGAAAAAACTCTCAAAAGACAATTTCTCATTGATACTATGCAGTTCATTTAACCTATTTCCACTGCCAACGGCTTATCGCATAGCAATAGAGGAACAAGTCCCGTTTATTGTGGACTTGCGGGACATAACAGAACAATGGAATTCGGATAGTTATATTGCTTCTAAAATACACCTATCTCGTCGGTTAAAGAGTCAATTGGTACATCTCTATGAAAACAAGTGCATAAGAACACGCAATACCATTCTGCAACATGCCGATTGTGTGACTACTATCTCGCCTTGGCATCAGCAGTTTTTGCGCAACCTCAACCCCAATACCCTTCTTATATATAATGGGTTTGATCCTGACCTTTATTATCCGACAAGTATTCCGACACAACAGTGTATTATTAGTTACATTGGCAGACTTTATGACTTTAAGTCACGCAATCCGCAACTATTCTTAGAGGCTATACGAGACCTAGATACAGTACAACTTATATCACCAACTTCGCTACATATTGAGTTCCATATTGAGCCTTATATGGTTGTCACATTACAAGAATGGGTAAAGCAATTAGGTATAGCTAAATACTTTCACATTAGCGGCTACATTCCGCGAACTGAAGCATTCTCTCTTCTACAGAAGTCATCTATTAGTTTACTCTTTGTTGCAGCACCTTCCTCGACATCACCTCATGGTGTCATGACCACTAAGTTCTTTGAAGCACTCGGTTGCGAGAAGCCTGTACTATGTACTCCCTCCGACGAAGAGTGCCTTGCGCAGGCTATCAAGGACACTCACGCAGGACTTGCCTCGTCCGACCTAAACGAGATCAAGGCATTCATCTTAGACAAGTACCACGAGTGGCAAGCCAAGGGCTACACCCATCAGCCCGTCGTCAACAAAGATCAGTTCTCGCGTCAACACCAAGCCGAACAGTTTGAGAAGTTGTTTCTATCCCTTATCAATAAGTAATCATGCCCGTAGTCAGTGTCATAGTACCCATTTTCAATGCCGAACCTTACTTGGCACGATGCCTTGAGTCTATACTCTGCCAGACGCATCGAGACCTGCAGATTATCCTTGTGAACGACGGTTCTACCGACAACAGTCTCGCTATCTCAGAGCATTATGCCCAGACCGATACGCGCATCGAGGTGTATTCACAGCCCAACGCAGGGCAGTCGGCGGCACGCAACAACGGTATGCGTCACGCTTCGGGAGAGTACCTATCATTTATCGATGCCGATGACTACATCGACCCTGACTTCTATGAGACCCTACTCCACGCCTATCAACCCGATACGGATGTGGTGCAGATAGGCTACCGCAGAGTACAAGCAGAACAAGTCATCTCAGAGCAAGTGCCCAACACATTCTATCAATACACATCGCCTTGTATGCGCCTATACCGACGGGACTTCCTCACACGCCATAACCTCACCTTTCCCGAGGGCATGATATATGAGGATGTGCTCTTTTCGTTAGACCTTTGGTATGCTCGTCCAATCTACAAGATGCTGCACTATACCGGTTATAACTACCGACTCAATCCCCACTCTACCACCTCTACACGCAATCGTAACGCCGAGCAGACACTCTATGCTGCCATTCGACAACGGTATGCTACTACCCACGATTGGCGATTGCGACTATTAACTATCTATACATATATCCGACTCAAATCACACTTTTATAAGTCATGAAACATACACTATCCACACTATTCATTCTGCTTATCACTACCGTTACCGCTAGCGCCACCACCTATTACGCTTCGCCTACGGGTTCGGGCAACGGCACTTCGTATTCCAAACCTTGTTCGCTGAGCAACGGCATCAATAAACTATCCCAAGCAGGCGACTCCCTTTATCTCTTGGGTGGGCAATACGACTTGGACAATACCAAGATAAGCAACAAAGTAGGCAGCAAGACTGCTTATATCGTTATCTCAGCCTACCCTGGCGAGAAAGCGATACTCGACTTCCGCACAACGGCTTATGGCACACGCGGACTGCAGATAAACAGCGGTTGTTCCTATCTGCACATCAAAGACCTCACCCTCAGATACTCGGGCAAGAACAACCTATACAACGAAGGTAGTTATTGCTTATTCGAAAACCTCGATATCTATGGCAGTGCCGACACGGGTTGTCAGATGAAGGTAGGTGGAAACAACACGATTAAGAACGTCGACTCACACGATAACTTCGACTATGAGTTGGACAAGTCAGGTAACTTGACACAGTGTGACTTCGGCGGTAATGCCGATGGCTTTGCCGATAAACAACACGACGGAGCACCGAACCACTACATTGGTTGCCGCAGTTGGAACAACTCGGACGACGGTTGGGACTTCTTCCAACGTATCACGACAGGCGAAACAATCATCGAGCAATGTATATGCTACAAGAATGGACCGACCACTTATGATATGCGCAATCACCCTCGCTACAACACCGACAAGGCTTGGTTCGACCAATTCACGAACGGCAAGACCGTGACCGATGCCGATGGCAACAGCGTCTATGTGACATTGGACAACTATCCTAACATGGGCAACGGCAATGGCTTTAAGTTAGGCGGAAACAGCACTGTACATAATGTACTCGTACACCACTGTCTCTCTGTGGCTAATACCGTCAAAGGGTACGATCAGAACAGTGATGCGGGAGCGGTTCGGCTCTACAATAACACGGCATACCTAAACAATTCGGACTACAGTTTCTACAACTCCAATGGCTGTACGCTCGACATTGAGAACTGCATTAGTTTCAAGTCGAAGAGCAATAACACCTTCAATAAAGATATTGTCAAGACCAATAAGAACAACACTTGGTCCAATGGCTTCACGGTATCAGCCTCCGACTTTCAGTCGTTGGACACGACCCAGATCTTGGCTGCACGGCAGTCGGACGGCAGTCTAAGCGAGGGCACTCTTTTTCGCTTAGCCTCTGGTTCGTCGCTCATAGATGCTGGCGTAGATGTAGGATTGTCCTACATGGGCACAGCGCCCGACCTTGGGTGCTACGAGAGCGACGGTCTGCTCCACCCTACTATCGCTTGCACATCAAACAACGAGGAGCAATGGGTGCAACAGAACAGCGCTATCTCCAACATCATATTCCAATGGGGAGGTTCGGCTACATCGCTTACTTGCAGCACCTTACCTGCAGGCATCACCTCTGCAATCAACGCCACTGCTCGAACTCTCACGCTGTCGGGATCGCCCACAGCCGCTGGCACACACACTATAAGCATCAGCACAGTAAGTGAGACCGAGGAAGTGAACACCCTCACAGCCACTATCTATGTGAAAAGCAGCAGTGCCCATCGCATTGGCTATGTCACTACACTCTCGTGCGAGGAAGATAAGGCACTCCTTCAATGGCTGCAGGGCAGCGACTCGATTGTGATAACCGAACTGGACGCCACCAGTACCTCGAACGATTATTCGCCGTACGAAGTCCTTGTGTTAGGTCCTAAGCCAAGCAGCGGTGCTGCCGCCTTCTCGAGTCTGAAAGGATACGATAAACCTATGTTGGTGCTTAAACCCTTCCTCTTTAAGAACTCGGGATGGAATTGGGGCACGGCCGTTAATACACAGGACCTGAGTATCTCTATCTCCGACACTACCCACACCCTCTTTCGTGGTATCACCTGTGGTGAGGAACAGACTATTCAATTGTTCTCCTCATGCACCACGAATGCCGTTACAGCCATCAACGGATGGACCAATGCCGAGGTAGCGACCCTCGCCTCTCCCGTATCGCAGAGCGGTTATACCACTATCGCCGACATACCGGCAGGCACTGCTCTCAACGGCACTACACTCACGCAGCGTCTTGTGATGATAGGGCTTTCCGAATATAGTCTGGCTCATCTCACCGACGATGGTATGCGCCTTGTAGAAAACGCCATCTACTATCTTCTGGGCATGACTACACCCGACCGGAACACTGCTGTAAGCACCGTGAAAGCCGAGAGAATCGAAGCAGAGAAAGTCCTCACACCCAACGGTATCCTTATCCATATAGGCGAGAACTATTATACTATCATGGGTCAACTCGTCCATCAATAGAGTATCGTATGTTTCTCTCGTTACTTAAACAAGAAGTCGTACCGGCCATTGGTTGCACCGAACCGATTGCAGTTGCACTCTGCACCGCCAAAGCACGGGAGCAGTTGGGTGCGATGCCCGTGGATATAAAGGTTCAACTAAGTAAGAATATCTATAAGAATGCGCTATCGGTAGGTATCCCCAACACAGGCATGACGGGTCTGTCTATAGCCATCGCCCTTGGGGCTACGATTGGGCATAGCAGCAATCAGTTAGAAGTGTTGTGCGACGTTTGTCCCGAAGCCGTAACGGAAGCGAAGGCGTTCCTAAAGAGAGTGCCTATCGATATATCGATCGACCCGAACGCACCCGATATTCTCTATATCCATGTTGAAGTCAAAGCCGAAGACGGACATACGGCGCAAGCCACGATAGAAGGTAGTCATACGCATTTTGTTCCTACCGACGAGGACACTGCCAATGGCGTGGGGAGACGCGTAGAGGCAAGTACAACGGAGACTGATAATTCGTTCTGCCTACGCGATGTGTACGACTATGCAACCACCGTCCCTCTCGCTGATGTCCACTGGTTATTGAACGGCGTACGCATGAATATACAGGCAGCCGAGACCTCTTTCACAGGTCATTACGGTCATGGGTTGGGTAAGCTTCTTCATGATGCTGACCATCGAATCACTAATATATTTGGTAACACACTCTATACTAAGATTCTCGCCTATACGAGCGGGGCGTGTGATGCGCGTATGTCAGGAGCCATGGTACCGGTGATGTCGAACTCCGGATCAGGGAACCAAGGGATATCATGCTCCGTGCCCGTCTATCTCTATGCGCAAGAGAACCACTGCACAGAAGAGCAGACGCTGCGAGCACTCACACTGAGTAACCTCACGGTGATCTATATCAAGCAGTCGCTGGGTCGGCTCTCTGCCCTATGTGGGTGCGTAGTAGCGGCAACGGGTTCGGCTGCGGGCATCACCTATCTTATGGGCGGACAGTATGCAGAGATCACTTATGCTATCAAGAACATGATAGCCAACATCTCCGGAATGATATGCGACGGCGCTAAGCCAGGCTGCGCACTTAAAGTGACGAGCGGTGTGAGCACCGCTATTCTCTCAGCGACACTCGCTATGCAGCACTCTTATGCCGACAGCACAGAGGGTATAGTGGAAGAGGACATCGATTGCACCATACATAACCTCACTCGCCTTGGTCGAGAGGGCATGACTCAGACCGACGACCTTATTCTTGATATCATGCTACATAAGAACAACGACTAACTAAACATCATCTATATGAAACGCTTATCTATCTCTCTTATCCTTCTTGCTTGCACCGTTTTTACTTTTGCGGAGAAGGTTGTTTACCAAGATGTCAATTACACGATCGATGTTGACCACTTCACCGCTGAAGTGACCGACAACCATCTTGCCTCGGGCGAACTCCTTATTCCCGAGACTATAACCATTGAGCAAGCCACCTACACCGTGACAACAATCTGCGAGAAAGCCTTTAAGGGTTGCAAAGGACTCACCGGTATTGTTCTACCGCACACACTTAAGCAGATCTACCGAAATGCGTTTGAGGGGACAGGTATCTACATCAATAAAGACAACTGGCAAGATGGGTTGCTTATCATAGACAGTTGCCTTATTGCTGCCGACAAGACCGTCAAAGCACGCTTCGTCATTCCCGAGAATGTGCGTCTTATTGCGGCAGGGGCTTTTCAGGGCAACAAGACCCTAACGGCAGTGGAAATAACGCCTCAAATAACTGCTATTGACCACGAGACATTCCGTGACTGCAAGAATCTTACACGCGTTATTATCCCTAACACAGTCACTTCGATAGGCGAAGATGCGTTCACCAATACAGGTATCTGGAACAATGAGAAGAAGTGGAAAAAAGGTGCGTTATACATTAACGAGTGCCTTATAGCCGTAAACGAGACGGCCCCTGCGAAGTTCGTTTTCAAGGCGAAGTTCCCAGTGCGCCTTATCGCAGCCGGTGCGTTTGCGGAAAACAAGCGCGTGACACAAGTGGTTATTCCCTCTACTATCACCACTATCCCTGCAGCGGCCTTCTATAACTGCGAGAACCTTGTTTCGGTTACTATTCCTTCAAGCGTCAAGAGTGTTGGTAACTTCGCCTTTTATGGGTGTAAGTTACTCAAGACGGCGAAACTCCCAACGAACTTGCAATCTCTTGGCATGGGTGCTTTCTACGGGTGCGGTAATCTGCAGGAACAGGTACTATCGAACAACCTAACCGTCATACCGCAGGCTGCATTCTATCTCTGTCACGCATTCAAGCATATTACTTTCCCTGACCATCTTGAGAAGATCGACAATGGAGCGTTCACCGGATGCGGTAACTTGGAGGAACTGAAGTTCCCCGCTACTCTTAAGTATATAGGTGATTTAGCCTTCGCAGGCTGTGATAAGTTGCTTGAAGTAGTGATACCCGAGAAAGTGGTGAGCCTCAACAAAGGTACTTTTCAGGCATGCACGCATTTAGAGAAAGTGACGCTACCCGAAGGGACGTACGCCATAGGCGATGAGGCATTCATGAACTGCATCTCGCTTGAGCGTATCAATGTGCCTAAGTCGACTTTCCGTATCGGTAAGCGTGCGTTTTTCAACTGTCAGTCGATGCGTGGCATACTCCTAATGGACCGTATCCATGTTATAGAGGAGGGCGCTTTTCAGCAATGCAAACTTCTTGAGGACATCGTTTTACCGGAGCAGTTACGCGTATTGAGCAAGGGAGTGTTCTCGCAGTGCACTGGTCTAAGAGAGATCAAGTTCAATAAGAAACTTCATACGATAGAGGATGGGGCGTTCTTTGAATGCCGTCATTTGCGCGAACTACAGTTCAGCGATAGTCTGCAGACGATAGGTGCAGAGGCGTTCATGAATTGTAATAATCTGCGTAAGATATCCTTCCCAGCCAAGTTGAAGAAGATAGGCGCATCGGCTTTCAAAGACTGCGAAAGCCTTCCTGCACCTATGCTTCCTTCTGAGATCGAAGTAGGAAAGAACGCCTTCAAAGGCTGCAAAGAGTAACTTTTCATTGTCGGTACTGCTATGTTGCTTTGTCCTAATGCCAAGGTCAATCTTGGGTTAAACATTGTGTCCCGTCGCGCAGACGGTTATCACAATCTTGAGACGATCTTCTATCCTATTCCATTGTGCGACGCGTTGGAGGTCGAAAAAGACTCGACGGTGGAGGGTATTGCCTTCACCGCCGATGGCGACTTTCGTCTCGACTGCGAGGATGCCGACAACCTTGTGTGTCGAGTCTATCGGCAGATGGCATCGAAGTACCCACTGAGTGGCGTGCGGGTTCGGTTGACGAAGCATATACCCTTCGGTGCAGGTCTTGGGGGAGGCAGTAGCGATGCCGCTTATATAGCCGTGGCACTCGATCGGTTGTTCGACCTACATCTGAGCACGGAGCAACTGCAACAAGAGGTACGAACGATGGGGGCTGACTGTGCGTTTTTCGTAGCGAATAGTCCCGCTTTTGCAACGGGTATCGGCGATGTGTTACACCCTATCCCACTCTTGCTCAGTGGGTATGAGTTCGTCTTAGTCAAGCCAAACGATATTGCGGTGAACACGCGTACAGCGTATCAAGGGATAGTGCCGAAAGCGCCAGCCGTGTCGCTGCAAGAGGCTATCATGCAGCCTATCGAGCAGTGGCGAGATACCGTGGTGAACGATTTTGAGAGTTCAGTCTTTGCTGCCTATCCGACTATAGGCGAGGTCAAAGAGACATTGTATGCCTTAGGAGCCCTCTACGCATCCATGTCGGGCAGCGGTGCAAGCGTGTTCGGACTGTTCAAGAATGGCACTCTACCTACCGACCTTCCTTTCAGCAATTGCTTTGTTTTCCGCACCGTTTTAGCGTAGGATTTCTTAATAATCTTTTAAGGATTTTCTATTGAGATCCTTCGGAGGTGATTCGAAGGTGGTTCGAAGGTGGTTCGAAAATGCTCTTAACCTATTCTTAAATTAATTTTAAATAGTCAGTTAGTTCTAACCCGATTCCAACCCGACTCCTACCTGACACTTACCCAGAACTACCTGAGATGTTCAAGAGATGTATAGAAACCATCATTGAGAAGAGAGTGAGTGTGACGCTAACTATAATGATGGGAAATGGGTGCAATTGAGAATAAGAATAACAAGTCTATAGCACAATCCGGAAAACCGTTCCTTCACCTTGGACGGACTGTTTGACAAAGATCTTCCCACGGTGATACTGTTCGATGATACGCTTTGCCAACGACAGTCCTAAGCCCCAACCACGTTTCTTCGTTGTATAGCCTGGTTTGAACACATCCTGTATGCGTTTGCGTTCGATGCCTTTGCCCGTGTCCGTCACATCCATTATCAGCTTTCCTCCTGTGGCTTGCACAGAGATAGTGATAGTGCCTTTGTTCTCCATGGCATCGACAGCGTTCTTGCAGAGGTTCTCTACCACCCACTCCATCAAGGTCTCGTTCATCTCGACCTGCACATCGGGCAAGGGTTCACCTGCCTGCAACACTTTCCCTTCGCATTGCACCACATAGTGCACCTGTTCGGAAGTGCGGGTTCGCATATAATCGACCGTACGCATCAGCACCTCCATGAGATTGCCCGACTTGAGTACAGGGGCAGAACCTATCTTCGAGAAGCGATCGGCAATAGCCTGCAAACGATGGATGTCCTTATCCATCTCCAAGACAAGCGCATCCTCTGGGTGATTGATCTTGAACAACTCACTACACGCATTAAGCGACGAGATAGGCGTTCCCAATTGGTGCGCAGTCTCCTTACTCAATCCTGCCCATACCATGTTCTGTTCGCTGCGCTGCGACATGAGCAGGGTGTAGATAACGATGATTACGAAAATGAATATCACCGCAAACTGAATATACGGGAAATAGTACAACTGCGTGAGCAGTTTCGAGTCCTCGTAGTAGATATACTGCACATCGTTGTCCGTAATGCGTACCTCGATAGGCGTCTTGTTCTCGCGCAAGTAACGAATCTTGTCCGCATAGAACTGCTCCACATTATGCTTGGGCTCGTCCACATTACGCGAAGAGAGCAGATGTCCCTCGGCATCCACCATATAGACAGGAATGGTGGTGTTTTGTTCGATGATGTCAGTGAAGAAATCGATATTCGTATTCTCGTCCGCTAAGATAAGTTGCCGAGTAGCCTCCGCCCATGTCTCCACACGGTTGTGCTCCTCTTGCGCCAACGAATGGGCAATATGATTGGTAAAAAGCATCGAGACCACCACAATGAAGGTAGCCACCAACAAAAACACTATCTGCCAAGGCTTTGAGAGATTCATCTGCATATTCATACACTTTTTGCTTTGCACCGACAAAGGTACGAGAAATTATCTGTACAACAAACGAAACCGACGACCTTCTTACGACTTCCTTACTACTTCCTTACTATTTCCAACCATAAAACGCATAAAAAACGCATCATCAAGATACCTACTTTGGCACTATTCCGAAATATAAAAGCCGCTTCCTCATATCTTAACAGAATATAGTACAAAACAGTGTCGAGACGATGAGCAAGTTTTATCGAAGGGATATCGAAGGGATAACGAAGAGATAGACTCATTTTGAGGACACCCGAAAATGCCCTCAAGACTCCAAAAATGCACTTGTTTTACACTATTCTATTAACAATTTGCAAGAAAAACATTAACGCCCATCTTTTCATGCCATCGTCTCTACCTATTCGTTTCGTTCCTTTTTCGAGTTCCCAGCACAAGAGAATCACAGCCAAAACGACAATTTGAAGAGGTTCAAAGAAATTTTTCCGTATTTGTTTTGCCACTTCAGAAAATAGCCGTAACTTTGTGCCAAATTGGGTTTACGGATTTAGACTGCAAATTTAGGCAATGGAAAGCCGCCTAAAGACGACCCTTTTGAATATAAATAACTAACCCTTATTAAAAACCTAATCAACAATGAAACCAACTCATATTGAGCACCTTGGTATCGCTGTAACAAGTTTAGAAGAGGCAATGCCTTTCTTCGAGTTTCTCACTGGTGAAAAATGCTACTCTATTGAGGAAGTAGCCGATCAAAAAGTACGTACCGCCTTCTTCAAGGTAGGTCAAACAAAGATTGAACTGTTGGAAGCAACAAGTCCCGATTCTTCTATCGCAAAGTTTATTGAGAAGAACAACGGACGTGGTGGTGTACACCATGTAGCCTTCAACGTGGAGAGCGTAGAAGAGGCCCTCAAAGAAGCAGAGGCTGCAGGTATCCAACTCATCGACAAAGCACCTCGCAAAGGCGCTGAAAATCTCATGATTGCATTCCTTCACCCAAAGAGCACGAAAGGCGTACTCACCGAACTCTGCCAACAACCGAAATAATTGGTGCTACGCACGTTAGTGGTTGCACGTTGGTGGTTGCACGTTGGTGGTTGCACGTTGGTGGTTGCACGTTGATAATAGATTATGACTATATACAACTTTGAAGACTTGGTTATCTGGCAAATGTCGAGAAAACTCATTAAGGACATCTATTCCACTATGAGTTCTACTCACGATTGGGGTTTTCGAGACCAAATACAACGAGCTGCAGTTTCGATAATGAACAATATTGCAGAGGGGTTTCAAAAACACCGTTTCACCAAAGACAACAAGACTTTCATTAGTTACCTATCAATCTCGTATGGCTCGTGCGGCGAGGTAAAGAGTATGCTTTATTTAGCAGAGGACTTAGGTTATCTAACAGCTAACGACGCTCTACGTTTTCGACAAGACTGCGTAAATATCGAGTTTAAGATAGAGAACCTTATCAAGTCACTCAAACCACAACAGCCTACGAACGTAAAATCATAAACATGAAATCATGAACATGAAATCATAAACATGAACTAACGAACGTGAAACCATAAACATGAAATCATAAACATGAAATCATGAACATGAAATCATAAACCAAAAAAAAAGATGGACAACAATAAATTGCAAAAGCTGATAGATAACCGCGCTAAAGCACAAGCAGGCGGCGGCGAAGCAGCAGTAGAAAAACATCACGCTAAAGGCAGTTACACTGCTCGTGAGCGTATTAATATGCTCCTCGATGAAGGTTCGTTCGAGGAAGTAAACATGTTCCTCACCCACCGTTGCCACGACTTCGGTATGGAGAAGAAAGTATTCCTCGGTGACGGTGTTGCCGTAGGTTCAGGTACTATCGATGGCCGACTCGTATTCGTCTTCGCACAAGATGCTACCGTCATTGGTGGTTCACTGAGCGAGACTATGGCGCAGAAGATATGCAACGTCATGGACCAAGCCATGAAACTGGGTGCACCTATCATTGGTCTCAACGACTCAGGTGGAGCACGTATCCAGGAAGGTGCATGCGCACTGGCAGGTTATGCAGAGATATTCGAGCGTAACATCCTTGCCAGCGGTGTCGTGCCACAGATCAGCGTCATCTTTGGTCCTTGCGCAGGCGGTGCTGTATATAGCCCTGCACTAACCGACTTCATCATGATGACCGAGCAGAACTCCTACATGTTCATCACCGGACCAAAGGTAGTGAAATCAGTAACCGGTGAGGACGTGAGCGTAGAAGACCTTGGCGGCGCTAAGGTACACGCTACCAAGTCAGGTGTTACCCACTTCGTAGCAGCCACCGAAGAGGAGGCTCTGCAGGAGGTTCGCCGACTCATCAGTTTCATTCCACAGAACAATATGGAAGAGGCTCCTCTCGTACAGTGCACCGACGATCCAATGCGTGTAGAAGAGGCACTGAACGAAATCGTTCCGGACGATCCTAACAAGCCATACAACATGAAGGACATCATCAACCTTATCGTGGATAATGGCGACTTCATGGAGGTGCAGAAAGACTATGCAAAGAACATCATCTGCGGATTCGCTCGTTTCAACGGCCGTTCGACCGGTATCATCGCTAACCAACCAAGTTGGCTGGCAGGTGTTCTCGACTGCGATGCAAGCCGTAAGGCAGCCCGTTTCGTACGCTTCTGCGATGCTTTCAACATCCAGATACTGACCCTCGTTGATGTTCCCGGTTTCCTCTGCGGTACAGGACAAGAGTACGCCGGTATCATCGACCACGGAGCAAAACTGATGTTCGCTTACGGCGAGGCTACTGTGCCTAAGGTAACCGTAACAATCCGTAAGTCGTATGGTGGCAGCCATATCGTGATGAGTTGCAAGCAACTACGCGGTGACGCATGCTACGCATGGCCCAATGCAGAGATAGCCGTAATGGGTGCAAGCGGTGCTGTAGGCGTTCTACAAGCCAAAGCACTCAAAGCCATTGAAGACCCAGAGGAGAAGAAGAAGTTCATTGCCGAGAAAGAGGCAGAGTACAAAGACCTCTTCGCAAGTCCTTATCAGGCTGCTAACCGCGGATATATCGACGATATCATCGAGCCGCGTAACACTCGTAAACGTATCATCCATGCTTTTGAGAACCTGCAGACCAAGCGCCTGACCAACCCTCTCAAGAAGCACTCTAATATTCCATTGTAATTATGATACTATTAGCAGCAACAGAAGTAACGGGCGTCAACTCGTTTATCTGGATGGTGACAGGTGTCGGTTTCTTGTTAGTGATTATCCTACTATTCGTCTTCGTGTATATCATGAAGTTGATGGGTTGGATCATGCAACCACGCGTGAAAGCAAAGAAACAAGAGAACGACACGCATGCCGAGAGCGTTGCACACACACAGAAGGAAGAGAAAGAGCATATCACATTGACAGCCGACTGTACGGCTGCCATTGCCTTGGCTCTGCATCTCTACTACAATGGCGTGCACGACGAAGAAAATACCAAAACAAATGTTCAACCTCACCGTACACAATGGAACAATAAGTTGTACGGCATGAATAATCTGCATAGATAAAAGATGAAATCATTTCAGTTCACAATCGACGGTCGTAAGTATGAGACGACTGTCAATGAGATAGAAGATAGCGTAGCAGAGGTAACCGTGAACGGTACGACCTTCCATGTTACCATCGACCAGACCAAGAAGGCTACCTCTATTCGTCCTGCCGCTGGGCGTAGCGCTGCAGCAGCACCTCGTGCCGCACAACCAGCAGGCACTGTGTTAGTAAAGAGCCCACTGCCAGGCAGCATCGTAAAAGTAGTAGCCGCAGCCGGTCAAGCCGTTAAGAAAGGTGACTTGTTGCTCACTATGGAGTCCATGAAGATGGAGAACCAGATAACGAGTGAGTACGATGGTACCATTAAGAATGTGCTTGTACAAGCCGGACAAAATGTGATGCAAGACGATAAACTCGTTGAGATAGAGACAGTAGCCGTGGCTGCTACTCCTGCACCAGAACCAGCACCTGCAGCACCTAAGGCTGCACCTGCTGCACCTAAGGCAGAGGCTCCTAAAGCAGAAGCACCCGTTGGCGGTAAGAAGATCGTATCGCCACTGCCAGGTAGCGTCATCAAAGTGCTCGTGAGCGAGGGTCAAGCCGTTAAGAGAGGCGACACACTGGTTACACTCGAATCGATGAAGATGGAGAATGCTATCCAAGCCGACTGCGACGGTACCGTATCGAAAGTGTGCGTCGCTGCAGGACAGAATGTAATGCAGGACGACCTGCTTGTTGTACTCGGATAATTGCAGGACTATGTGGTATGATGATATAATAAGTTTCTTCGGGACAATGGGATTTATGAACGCAGATTGGCGTCAGATAGTGATGCTGTTTGTGTCGTTCTTCCTGTTGTACTTGGCGATAAAGAAACAATACGAGCCACTATTGCTCTTGCCTATTGCCTTTGGTATGTTGCTTACCAACCTGCCAAATGCGCACATGTTCAACCAAGAGTTGTGGGATCTCTTCCTTGCAGAAGAACTATTCTATGACCCGAACACAGTCGACATCAACAGTATCTCGAGTATCCTCGAAGCCTATCGTAACGGACTGTTAGTCGATGCCGCACATAGTGTGGATGGGATGACGGCTATTGTCAATCCATCGTATCATAGTTACGGTGCGGTGATGAAAGAGGCTGGTTTGCTTGATGTACTCTATATCGGTGTGAAAGCAGGATTGTATCCTTGCCTTATCTTCATCGGTGTAGGTGCGATGACCGACTTCGGACCACTGATTGCCAATCCTAAGTCTCTGGTGTTGGGTGCCGCAGCACAGTTAGGTATCTTCATTACCTTCCTTTGTGCCAACGCATTAGGTTTTACTCCCGCAGAGGCAGGTTCTATCGGTATCATCGGTGGTGCAGACGGACCTACATCCATCTTCTTGACTACCCGATTGGCACCGCAACTCTTAGGACCTATTGCTATTGCAGCATATTCCTATATGGCATTGGTACCGGTTATCCAGCCACCTATCATGCGACTGCTCACGACCGAGAAGGAACGCAAGATCAAGATGAAACAGCTGCGTTCGGTAAGCAAGACCGAGAAGATTGTCTTCCCAATCATTATCACAGCCATTGTGTCTCTCATCTTGCCGGATGCAGCACCGCTTATCGGATGCTTGATGTTGGGTAACTTGATGAAAGAGTGCGGCGTAGTAGACCGTCTGAGCAAGACTGCACAAAACGAGTTGATGAACATCGTTGTCATCTTCCTTGGTTTGTCGGTGGGTGCAACAGCCACTGGTGCTACCTTCCTCAATGTCAAGACATTGCTTATCCTTGCTATGGGTATCGTAGCATTTAGTATTGCCACAGCCGGTGGTGTACTCTTTGCTAAGTTAATGAACCTCTTCTCGAAGGACAAGATCAACCCGCTTATTGGTTCAGCCGGCGTATCGGCAGTGCCTATGGCAGCCCGCGTGAGCCAGATAGAGGGGCAGAAAGCCGACCCAAGCAACTTCCTTCTCATGCACGCCATGGGACCAAATGTGGCAGGTGTTATCGGCTCTGCAGTAGCAGCTGGTATCCTCCTAAGTATGCTCGGTTAAGACATAACCTTTCCAATAGAGCGTTGCCCACAATAGGCGACGCTCTATTGTTATGGGATGTTCTAAAAATTGCTTTTGAGATGATTTGTGGAATTTTTAGAACGTCCCTTATAAAAGACAACCAACTCGCACATGGAAACGAAAGATATTATTAGTCGATTAGAGAACAAGTCGGTGAAGCCGACCGTCAATCGCATCTTAGTCTATAACGCATTGGCTCAGATGGGTAAACCTGTGAGCCTGCGAGACATGGAGGAAGAGATGCTTGAACTGGACAAGTCGAGTATCTTTCGTGTACTGACGCTCTTTGCGGAGCACGATGTAGTGCATGCTTTCGAGGACGGCCGGGGCATACTGCATTACGAGTTGTGTCACCATCATGAAGGCGAATGCCACCATACCGATGGGCATCTGCATTTCTATTGCGAGACCTGTCAACAGTCGTTTTGTCTCGAAGATACACCTATTCCTACCATTCACCTACCCGAAGGCTTTACGCCTCATTCCATTTCTTTTGTCGTCAAAGGCGAATGCCCAACCTGCGCCGCCAAGCACAAGACTACGGGAGAATAGGATGATTAACAGTTAATTATTAACAATTAACAGTTAAGCATAGTCAACAGCATCTAATCATCGAGCGATAGTAGTCACACAATGCAACCGAGTTGCAACACACAGTCCATACCTTTGCAGCAAAAAGGAAAAGGATACTGCACAGAATATGGAAAAAGAGACTCGCAACACGCTAATCAAGATTATCGCAGCCACTATCCTCTTAGTGGCATGCATCGTGATAGAACATACCCTTGCACTGCCCACTTGGCAACTGCTACTCATCTACCTCGTTCCGTATCTCATTGTTGGCTTTGACACACTCCGAGAAGCCGTCGAGAACATCGTACACGGAGAAGTGTTTGACGAGGACTTCTTAATGTCGATAGCCACTATCGGTGCGCTCTGTATCGGCTTCTTTCCTGGAGTAGATAACCAGTTTCCCGAGGCGGTATTCGTGATGCTCTTCTTCCAAGTAGGCGAGTTGTTTGAGACGATAGCCGAAGGCAAGAGCCGCCAATCGATAGCCTCACTAATGAATATCCGTCCCGACACGGCACACGTAGAGCGAGACGGAGCAGTCCTTACTATCAGCCCCGACGAGGTACAGATAGGCGAAGTGCTAATCGTCAAGCCAGGAGAGCGTATCCCTATCGATGGCGAAGTGATAGAAGGCGACTCAGCACTCGACACCGTTGCCCTCACGGGCGAGAGTGTACCACGCAGCGTGCATGTAGGCGACAGTGTCATCTCGGGTTGCGTCAACCTATCGGGCGTGTTGCGCGTACGCACCACACGTTTAGCAGGCGAGTCGACTGCCGCCAAGGTGCTCGAACTCGTGGAGAACGCCAGCGAGAACAAGTCGCGCAGCGAGACCTTTGTCACTCGATTCGCACGAGTATACACCCCTATCGTAGTCGTAATGGCAATGCTACTATCGTTCATACCACCACTCTTCACCGCCGAAGCCTACCTCACAGCACTACCTACTTGGCTCTATCGAGGACTGATGTTCTTGGTAGTCTCCTGCCCATGTGCGTTAGTCATATCCGTACCCCTCTCGTTCTTTGGCGGCATTGGAGGCGCATCGAGGCACGGTATCTTGGTGAAAGGATCGAATTACTTAGAGGCACTAAGCCGCTTAGACACGGTAGTGTTCGACAAGACGGGCACGCTCACACGCGGTGTATTCTGTGTCACATTGGTTCACCCACACGACATCTCGGAGAACGAGTTACTGCATCTGGCGGCGCATGTGGAACGGTACAGCAACCATCCTATCGCCATCTCGCTGCGTCAAGCCTACCCCAACGAAGCCGACGACTGTCGTGTGGAGCAAGTAGAAGAGATAGCAGGGCAAGGCGTGAAAGCCATGGTCAACGGCAAGCAGGTATGCGTGGGCAATGGCAAACTGATGACGGCGATAGGTGCCGATTGGCACGAGTGTTCAGATCAGGCACGAGGTACGGTCATCCATGTGGCAATAGACGGTGTCTATGTGGGACATATCGTGATAAGTGACCTACTCAAGCCCGATGCGGCCCGTGCTATTACCGACCTCAAAGCGGCTGGCGTCCGACAGAGTGTGATGCTCACAGGCGACCACCAAGCCGTGGCTCAGTATGTAGCAGAGCAGGTACATGTAGACGCTTTCCATGCCGACCTGCTGCCGCAAGACAAGGTGACGCAAGTAGAACAGTTGTTGCAAGCCAAACCTACGAACCGCACACTGGCTTTTGTAGGTGATGGTATCAACGATGCACCCGTGTTGGCTCGGGCCGATATAGGCATCGCTATGGGAGCACTCGGTTCGGAAGCCGCTATCGAAGCCGCCGATGTAGTGCTAATGGACGACCAACCGAGCAAGATTGCACTGTCCGTACGCATCGCCCGAAAGACCATGCGCATTGCCAACGAGAACGTCTATTTCTCTATTACCGTCAAGATATTGGTGCTGTTACTCGCTGCCCTCGGCATAGCGAATATGTGGATGGCGGTGCTCGCAGATGTAGGCGTGACCGTCATAGCCGTGCTCAACGCCATGCGGACGCTGCACTAATAGCCTCAGCGGACAGGTGCATCCTGCAAACCCCAACCGGTGATGGTAGCAATGTATGGGATAACTGAGTAGGCTATCTTCTGATGACCGATGTAGTTTGGGTGCCAAGACGCCCCAAGGTCGGAGTCGCTATTGTGCATAGCAGGACATAGCCCAAGGTAATAGACATTGTTCATGCCGCAGGTATTGACCATCTCACGCACATACGTGAAGAGATACTCGTGCGCCTTCGAGGTGATGCACAGCACAGGATGGTCCTCCCCGTAGTTCGCCTTTATCTCACGCAGGAGTTTGTAGTATTGGTCACGGAACGTCTCGTACTTTGGCTGCATAGACACAGAGAAGTCGTTACCGCCCAAGTAGATAACCGTCATAGCCGGACGAAAATCGGACTTCGAAGCATCCCAACGCGTAGCCTGAGTGGAGTCCATATCGAAGGTCTGCATATACCGTTCGGGCATGCACCAACCGCTGTACTTCGAGTTGTAGTTGCGCGCAATACCCATGCCCGAATGCGCCACTGCCACATAGTCCGCACCGAAGTAACGAGCCACAATAGCCGGAAAAGTCTTGTTGCAGTTCTCTGTCTCAGGCGTGAAAGGATCGTTTCTATCACTACTCTCCGTGCCATACCCACAGGTATAACTATCGCCAATGAACTCGATCTGCCGCTCGGCAAGAGGCGACGCTGGGTAGAACCTATCGGCCGTGAACTCGAGGATGGTAGTAGTCCCTTGCTCTCCTTCCGTACGCTTTTGCAGAATCACTTCGTGCCGCCCTCGGCGAGTCTTGTTGACCGCATCGTCGGCTGCCACGAGCGTGATGAGAGAGTCGTGCCCAAAAGTAGCAATCACGCGGCTAGGCTCATCGCTCGTAGGAGCATCAATCCACATGTTATAGTAGTTCTTATGCGTGTCCGACACGCGCATCGTGAGCGTCTTACCCGAATAGACAATGCGCACCGTAGTGGAGGTCCAGTCGAATGACACCGCACCGCCATCGACAGCCGTTCGACCGATATAGACAACACGCCCGTCGTTAGCAGGAATCGTCTCCGCCGACAAACCAAAGGCAAACAAAAGCAACAAGGACAATAGTTCGAATCGTTTCATAGAAGATATAAAAGGTTAGTAATTACTTTGTTGAATCCTCATCCCACGCCTCAGCGCAGTCGGTCTTAATCTGCTGCCGCAAAGCCTCGAGCGATGAGAAACACTGCTCGCCACGAAGAAAATGCAAGAAACGCACCGTGAGCCATTGGCCATAGAGGTCCCCCGAGAAATCGTGGATATAAACCTCCAGACTCTGCGCCTGCCCACCGACCGTCGGATTGGTCCCTATGTTGAGAATCCCCTTATACGACCGACCCTCCACCGTCACCTCCACGGCATAAACCCCTGCAGGCGGTACAAGTTTAGCGATATTATGCAGTTGCAAGTTCGCAGTCGGGAAGCCGATACTTCGTCCTATCTGCCTACCATGCACCACCTCTCCCGTCAGGCTATACGGTGCCGCCAGAAGGGCATTAGCCTGCTCAACCTCGTGCGCAAGCAGCAGAGACCGTATCTTGGTCGAACTGACAAAGACCTTCCCCTCGGCGTACGGCTTGGCTTGCAGCAAGCGAATATGCTCCTCTGCCGCAACCTGCTGATAGTCAGCAAAGTCGGCTATGCCGTCCGAACCGAAACGATGGTTATACCCCATGAGAAGCACCTCGACCTCAAGTTCGTCACGCAGGAAGACCAAGAACTGTCTTCGTGTCCACGTCTGCACGGCGGCAAAGTCCATCATTGCCACCTCTTCTATGCCTTGCGCGTGGATAGCAGCCAAACGCTCCTCGGGCGTCATCAAGAGTTCTGGGATATAGTCGGAATGTAGCACCGACCGGGGGTGCTGACGGAAGGTAACAACCACCGGCGTGAGTGCTTCCTGCTGGGCTATCGAACGCAACTCCTGCAGGAGATAACGGTGCCCAAGATGCATCCCATCGAAGAAACCTATCGTAGCAACCTTTGCCATATCACAACTCTATATCGATCTTTTTCCTAATACAACGGGCACGCCTCCGCCCACATCACCGACACCGGTCAGATACCTGCAACAGTCAATCCACGCAACACATCCAACGATTTTCGTCGTCATCGGCTTCCTGCGCCCCGTTTTCTCCGCGCAAAGGTACAACATTTTTGCGATAGAACAATGTCCCCTCCGCAATTCCCACCGACAAACCCAAGACTCCTACCCGACAATCCACCGACATCCGCCCAATAATCCGCCGACGCCAACACGACTCCACAAGCCCCACGCATGCCGCACTTCTCGGGCGTATAACCCTACCATATCCCTAGCACTACCCTAGCACTACCCTAGCACTACCCTAGCACTCCTTTATCTTACCGAACTTTCATAAGGGGCTTCAACGCATTGCAAAACAACATAGCAAACATCAATCCCTTAATTTCTCGCACAGCGATCAGAAAAAAAGCAGGGTCATTCCACCCTGCAATTGTAAAATTGGCAATTGTCCAATTGAAATTTGTTAATTTAATTGTCAATTCTCACTTTCTCCACACATACAACCTATGCCCCTCAATCACTTGGCACGCTTCATCCGGCAGCACTACCGAAGGTGCCTTCACGCCCTCGTGTGCCAACACAGGCGACACCTCCACATGCACCTCATCGTACACACCCGAGTCGAGGATTGCCTGCAACAGCGTCCTACCACCTTCCACCATGACACTATGTATCTGCCGTTGAGCAAGGTCCTTCAAAACAAACTCCCAATCGGTATTATCTTGATACACAATCGTCTGCGACTCGTCCGACAGCACCTGCGAGTCCTTAGGCAAACGATGATGGCGGTCCAGAACCACCCGTATAGGGTTGCGACCGGTCCAATGCGTAGTCAGCAAACGAGGATTGTCTTGCAATGCCGTGTTTGTCCCGACCATGATAGCCATGTTCTCCGCGCGCATCTTATGCACAATCTGCTTGGTCGTAGAAGTCGAAATCCGCAGCCGCTGACCCCGTGCCGTCACCTGTTCCGGCGTATAACCGATATACCCATCAGCCGTCTGAGCCCATTTGAGTATCACATACGGACGGTGCTTCTCATGAAGACATAGAAAACGCTTATTCAGTTCCCGACACTCAGCCTGCAATACACCCACTTCCACCTCTACGCCCGCTTCACGAAGTATCGCCACGCCCTTACCTGCCACCAACGGATTAGGGTCCAGACAACCCACTACCACACGCCTCACGCCCTCTTTGAGGATGAGATTCACACACGGTGGCGTCTTGCCATAATGGCTACAAGGCTCCAAAGACACATACAGAGTGGCATCAGCACACGACGGATACTTCGCTCTATCCACGCTCCGAAAAGTCTCCACCTCTGCATGAGGTTCACCAAAGCGATGATGCCAACCCTCACCTATAATACGATCATTCAACACCAACACAGCCCCAACCATCGGATTGGGCGCCACTTCATATTCGCCAAGCCGTGCCAACTCTAGGCATCGGCGCATGTACATTTCATCGTTTGACATTTTCTTACTACCTTTGTCGTCGTTTATGAACAACATTATCGAAAACATAGAGAAACAACTGCAAGGCTTCATCCCGCCCGAGGAGCAACGCTCCATGGCGCTTTGGATACTTGAAGAGACGACCGGTCTCAGCCGCACGGATATTCTCTGCGGCAAAGGTACGAAGATTATTCCAGAAACAGAAACCGCTATCGCACGCCTCAAGCGACACGAACCCATTCAATATATCTTCGGACATACCGACTGGCGCGGGATGCAGTTAGAGGTCAACCCTGCCGTACTCATACCTCGACCCGAGACCTCCGAACTGGTAGATTGGGTCTTAGAGGACAATCCCAACGAATACCGTTCCCTCCTCGATGCCGGCACCGGCAGCGGATGCATCGCTATCGCTATCAAGAAAGCACGACCAAAATGGCATGTAACAGCCCTCGACATCTCACAAGAGGCCTTAGCCCTTGCACAACGCAATGGAAAGAGACAAGAGGTTGACATTATATGGCAAGAAGCCGACATGCTTCATCTACCCAATACCCTACACGCCGACATCCTTGTATCAAACCCACCCTACATTCTAAAGAGCGAACAAGTCACCATGGACGACAATGTCCTTTGTCATGAGCCACATCAAGCACTCTTTGTCGAAGACAACGACCCACTCCGCTTTTACCGTGCCTTAGCGCAACAGCATC
This sequence comes from uncultured Clostridium sp., assembly GCA_963651555.1. GTDB lineage: Bacteria > Bacteroidota > Bacteroidia > Bacteroidales > Paludibacteraceae > Colicola. Next base: position 53,030 of record CAVJQD010000001.1, read on the forward strand.
TTGCCCCCATGCTCTACTTTGAGATAAACCCTCTAATGGCTACCCCCATGCAAGAGATGCTCCACGAGGAAGGGTACACTGCCCTAACAGTACGCCATGATATGGAAGGAAAAGAACGATTTATACGAGCCACAAGATGAACGAACAGTACATGATTTTGCAGCAGAAAGCCAGTGCCTACTGCAGTCTCTCGGAGCATTGCGAAAGCGAGGTGCGAGAGAAACTCACGACATGGGGGTGCGACGATGCAGGCATAGCCCAGCAAGTGATTGACTACCTCGTAGAGAACTCTTTCCTTTCCGACAGCCGTTACTGCACAGCCTACACACACGATAAGTTGCTTTATCAAGGATGGGGAAAACGAAAGATTGAGATGATGCTACGGCAAAAGAAACTACCCCAAGCCGCCATCCGAGAGGCCTTAGACAGTATCGACGATGAACAGTACACGACCATCTTGCAATCGCTATTGCAAAAGAAAGCCCGCTCTCTAAAACGAGAAACGGGCGATATGCTGCAGATGAAACTCCTACGATTTGCTGCCTCACGGGGCTTTGACTATGAAAGCAGCATCCGCATCATAAAAGAACTACTTCCCAAGGGCTAAGTCCAGCAACATCAATGGTACTTCGGTATTATCATGCCAACCGGTAAAACGCTCTGCACCTGCACCAATAGCGAATACCGGTACCGCTGTGGCTGAGTGCGAACGAGTGGTCCAACCCACCTTAGCCTTCTTATTTAGCAGACTAACTGCGGCATCCGACAGTTTGGAAAGACTCTGATAAAGCGTCTTCACATCGTCTTGTTTGTTCTTCTTACTTGCCGCAAAGAGTTGCTGAAGCATAGCATCCTCCTCATCGGTTATCTCTACATCCTTATAGAAACCCAACTGCTCCTGAAGCAAAGTCTTTACTTGACCCCACTTCAACTTCTTTCCATAGTTCTTCTGAAGCGCTTTGAGCATGTTCGATAACTCTCCAACACTGCAGTGCTGCTGTTTGAGGAGTTTGAGATTAAGCGTATAATCGGAGTTTCCTAATATCAACCCACCCGTCTCGTGGTCTGCCGTAACGACGATTAAGGTCTCGTCTGGGTGTTCCATATAGAAAGCAAAGGCTTCTTTGATGGCAGCATCAAACTCTTCTACCTCTCCTATTACCGTGGCTGCATCATTGTCGTGGCAAGCCCAATCAATCTCACCACCCTCTACCATCAAGAAGAAACGGTCTTTCATAGTGAGTTGACCTATTGCAGCACGCGTGATCTGTGGGAGAGTAAGGTCCTTCGGTTGCTTATCTATTGCAAAGGGTAAACGACCCAAACCATGATAGTCCTCACTCGTTCCCTCGTTCTCAGGGATAAGGATAACACGCTTAGCATTGTGGATAAGTTTATCCGCCTCTACCATACCGTGCGCAATAGCAATATCGGCACGCTGTGCCTCCTGATAGAGAGACGGTGCAAAGGGGTCTTCCTTACCTATGGACTGCAAGAAAGTAGAACCACCAAAGAACTCGTACTGCGACTCAATAAGTTGCATACCTATCGTGTGATAGTCACTGCGATTCTTTACGTGTGCATAGAATGCCCCGGGCGTAGCATGGTCGATACTAACCGAGGTGGTTATACCAACGCCCCAACCGGAATGATGCAGTATCTCTGCCACCGACCTAAGAGGTTCGCCCTCAGGGTCTACACCCAACATACCATTCTTAGTCTTCGTTCCTGTAGCAAGAGCCGTACCCGCAGCCGACGAATCGGTTATACCGTTGCTACGCGAGAAAGTAGTCAACTGACCCGTGAAAGGAAACTGAGTCATACACAGAGGAATACGACCTATATGTCCTTCCAACTCGGCACGATACATCTCCGTAAGGAGAACCTCATTAGGACCCATGCCATCACCAATAAAATAAAAGATGTAACGAGGCTGCGCCCAAGCAGGAAGCAGCACAAATAGTACGAGAATAATGGACAATGTTACTTTTTTCATTGTTGTATGTATTTTTGTTAGTTAATCCTTGTTATGAGGTTGGTTTTAGCGACTTGTAAGCCACCTATCGGCAAGTTATATGCACTTTATAGGTAAGTTGCCTGCTCTCTATCGGCATGTCAACTCAATCCCACAGTCATGCCAACCCAACCTCGCAGTCATGCCAACCCAACCCCGCAGTCATGCCAACCCAACCTCGCTGCAAAGATAGGGCATATTTTCCGTCTAAACAATACCACCCAACCAACACCCCATTCGTCCCGAAAAGTGTAAGAATCACCTCAACATTCGTCCCGAAAAGTGTAAGAATAGAGTCAATGTTCGTCCGAAAAAGTGTAAGAATCACATCAACATTCGTCCGAAAAAGTGTAATATCCATTGTGTAATCGATTTATATATAGTACCTTTGCAGCGTCTTAAGGAAACAGAAGTTTTTACACATCAAAAACAAGGGTTTATGGAACGATTAGTATACAAGCAATTAGTTGCATGGAAACAGAGTAAGCAACGCAAACCGCTCATTTTAGAAGGTGCTCGGCAAGTGGGCAAGACCTGGCTCATGCAGGAGTTAGGCAAACGAGAATACAAGAACTATATCTACATCAACTTCGACCGAGACGCATGGGCACAGTCTTTGTTCGACCATGACTACGACATCAGTCGCATACTCTTACAACTCCAAGCACAGACTGGAAAGCGCATCATTGCAGGTGAAACTTTGATTATCTTCGACGAGTTACAAGAAGCACCACGTGGTTTAGGCGCATTGAAGTATTTCTGCGAGGAAGCACCCGACCAACATGTTATTGTGGCAGGCTCCCTTTTAGGTATCACGCTACACCAAGGCCAGTCCTTCCCTGTCGGTAAGGTAGACATCATTCGGGTCTACCCGCTCACCTTCCTCGAGTTCCTACAGGCTGCAGGAGAAGAAGTAAAAGCCGAATGTATTGCCAATCACCAGTGGGACATACTCTCTTCCTTAGCATATCAATATGAAGAGTTACTTAGATATTACTATTTTGTAGGCGGAATGCCAGAAGCCGTTGCCTCCTTCTTTACAAACAAAGACTTAGAAGAGGTCCGACAAATACAACGAAACATACTTGTCGGTTATCGGAACGACATCAGTAAGCACGCCCCTGCTCAAGAGGTACAACGGATATTGATGGTGCTCGATAGCATGCCCCACCAACTAAGCAAAGAGAACAAGAAGTTCATCTATGGTGTATTGAAGCAAGGCGGTCGTGCCAAGGAATTCGAGTTAGGCATACAATGGCTTATTGACGCCGGAGTTGTATACCGCATCCCAAGAGTAACAGAACCACGGATGCCACTGAGTGGATACGAGGACATGACTTCGTTTAAGTTGTTCATGCTCGACTGCGGATTGTTAGGCTGCTTAGGCAAAGTGCCCGCCAAACAAATGATCATAGGCGATAATATCTTTGTCGAATGGAAAGGCGCATTCACCGAACAGTATGTACTACAGCAGTTCATGATGACCTATCCCGTCTACTATTGGAGCAGCAAGAACAGTGATTGCGAGATCGATTTCCTTATCCAAACCGACGAACGCATCATCCCTCTGGAGGTAAAAGCAGAAGATAATGTCCATGCTAAGTCGTTTAAGCGATTCATACAAGGACAGTACCCCGAACTCAAAGGGATTCGGTTGAGCATGAAACCTTTCATCGACCAAGGGTGGATGGTGAACATCCCTCTCTATGCAGCAGGAGCATTACCGGTATAACCCACACCCTCATATCTTCCTTCAGAGACGATAAAAGGAAAAACAGCACGAAGAAGCAATACACCCAAACCGTCATAAACCCCGTTTTTCTTCGATCTAACAAACAAACACCATTTCCGGCAATTTACCGTACTATTTTTGAACCCGCAATCCTTGCGAGATACAAGAGAAATGAGTACTTTTGCAGGGTGAAATGAAAATAACACACAACTGTATAACGATAAACTAACAATGGAAGAGAAAGAACAATACGGAGCCGAGTCAATCCAAGTACTCGAAGGTCTGGAAGCAGTGCGCAAACGCCCTGCTATGTACATCGGCGACATCTCGCAAAAAGGTTTGCATCACCTCGTAAACGAGGTAGTAGATAACTCTATCGATGAGGCTCTCGCAGGCTTCTGCAACCATATCGAAGTGACTATCAATGAAGACAACTCCATATCCGTACAAGATAACGGTCGTGGTATTCCTGTTGACATGCACCCGAAAGAGCACCGAAGCGCCTTGGAGGTCGTCATGACCGTCCTCCACGCTGGGGGTAAGTTCAACAAAGATAGTTACAAAGTGTCAGGCGGTCTGCACGGTGTGGGTGTCAGTTGCGTAAACGCCCTGTCCACTAAGACCCATGTAGAGGTTCGCCGAGACGGAAAAATCTATATGCAAGAGTACGCCAAAGGTAAACCAACCTGCCCCGTACACGAAATTGGTACCTATGGTAACGAACAAGGCACCGGTACTTTCGTGCAGTTCTGGCCTGACGGAAGTATATTCACTGAGACCGTTTACCAATACGATATCTTAGCCAACCGTATGCGTGAGTTGGCGTACCTCAATGCCGGCGTTAAGATAACCCTTACCGACCGCCGTCAACCCATCGTAGAAGCCCCACAAGTGAACTCCGAAGGCGAGATTCCTGCCGACCAGTTGGGTATCTTAGCCTCCGATGGGAAACGATACAAAGGCGAGGTATTCTATTCCGAGAAAGGTCTGAGTGAGTTCGTTCGTTATATCGATGGTTCACGCACCCCGCTCATCTCCGAAGTGATACACCTGAACACCGATAAGTATGGCACACCCGTCGAGGTGGCTATGATATACAATACCGACTTCAACGAGAACGTCCACTCCTATGTAAACAACATCAACACCATAGAAGGTGGTACCCATGTGGCTGGCTTCCGTACGGCTCTCACCCGTGTGATGAAGAAGTATGCAGAGGACAGCAAGTTGCTCGAGAAAGCCAAACTGAAAGATAAAGATGGAAACTCCACGATCGACCCGAACGACTTCCGAGAGGGACTCACTGCCGTCATATCCGTTAAGGTGACAGAACCGCAGTTCGAAGGACAGACCAAGACGAAGTTAGGTAACTCCGATGTAGCAGGTATCGTCTCCTCCGCCGTGGGCGAAGCACTGACTAACTACCTCGAAGAGCACCCCGACGATGCCAAACGAATAGTAGAGAAAGTGATACTCGCTGCACAAGCCCGTATCGCTGCACGTAATGCCCGACAGAGTGTGCTGCGTAAGTCACCGCTTAGCGGTGGTGGACTGCCGGGTAAACTGGCTGACTGCGAGAGCAAAGACCCTGCCGAATGTGAGTTGTTCCTCGTGGAGGGAGACTCCGCGGGCGGTACTGCCAAGACCGGTCGTGACCGTAAACACCAAGCCATCCTGCCGCTCCGTGGTAAGATACTGAATGTGGAGAAAGCCATGGAGCACAAGGTGTTCGAGAGTGTGGAAGTACGAAACATATTCACCGCACTTGGCATCACCTTCGGAACAGAAGACGACCCTAAGGCACTCAACCTGAGCAAGATACGTTACCATAAGGTAATCATCATGGCGGATGCCGATGTCGATGGTGCACACATTGCGACATTAATCATGACCCTCTTCTTCCGACACATGAAGGAAGTCATAGAGCAAGGACACCTCTATATTGCCATGGCACCTCTCTATATGTGCTCCAAAGGCAACTACCACGAATACTGCTGGAACGATCAACAACGGCACGACTTTATCATGAAGTACGGCGGAGGTGATGAGAAACTGATAAAGACACAACGATATAAAGGTCTTGGTGAGATGTCCGACCAACAACTGTGGGAGACCACCATGAACCCAGAGAAACGCTTGCTCAAGAAAGTGACAATAGAGAATGCTGCCGAAGCCGACCACACCATTGCCATGCTCATGGGCGACGAGGTAGCACCACGACGCGAGTTCATTGAGCAACACGCCACCTACGCTAAGATTGACGCATAAAGAAGACCACGCTATGAACATTGCCGTATACTGCAGCGCTAAAGACCAGATACCCGAGGAGTACAAACTCTTGGGTACCCGCTTAGGCGAGTGGATAGCCGAAGCAAACCACACGCTCGTCTTTGGCGGTGCCACAGGGGGACTGATGAGTTGCGTATCGGAGGCTGCTTTTTGCAACAAGGGCAAAGTCATTGGCATAGTGCCTAAACGCATCATACAAGCCGGACGAACATCCAATGCCTGCACCGAACTCATAGAGGTAGACACTATGAGCAAACGCAAACAGCAGATGAGAGACTTGGCTGACCTCTTCGTATGCCTACCAGGTAGTTATGGCACCCTCGACGAGATGTTCGATGTCATAGCAGCAGGCACCGTGATGGAGCACCATAAGCCGCTCTATATAGTGAACTATAACGGGTTCTACTCTCCCCTAAAGGTACAGGTGGAGCACATGAAAGAACTGCAGTTTATTCCCAAAGATGAAGTATACCAACCTCAATGGGTAGACAGTATAGAAGAGTTGATTGCGATATTGGAAAAGAAAGATAACTAATTAAATAACACACCTTTATGAACCTTTTCTTCAAAAAACTAACAGGAAAACTTCTAAGCACAGAGAAGTTAGAAGCCATCATTCAACAAAACAAAGATGATGTTGTTCGTTACCGCCAAATAGAGGCATCGGACACACTCAAAGAGTACAACGAACTAAAAGAGATCATAGAGGCTCCCGAGTTCCAAGAGAAGAAACGCAAGTTGACCACCACTAAGTATAACGACACCGAGGTTCATCATACCCTCAAGCACCTCCGCAGCCTCGACAAGAACAAAGAACTGCAACTCTTCCTCTATGTGAGCAAGAGCGAACTGCTCGACGAGTACCTCAAGTTCCGTCAGTCCGAGGACTATGTGAAGTTGTCCGACAAAGAGTCGGTGGCACAATCGCCCGACCTCAAGCGTATGCAGAAGTTCGAGAAGTCGAAGGCTTACCTCACATGGAAAAAGATAAGCGAGACCGAACTGCCTAAGGAATACCAAGACCTGCAGGAGAAAACATCTACCGAAGAGTTCAAGCAAGAGAAACTATTCTGGAAGAACCCCCGTCGCTGGTTGACTACTCCTGAATACAAACAAGAATGCCGTTTTGCCGAGTTAGCAGCCTCCAAGGATATCCGCTTCTTCCTCTCGCAGAAGAAAGAGAAGATCGAAAAGATAGAGTCCTACCAGACCTGCTTCTCCGACGACTTCGATTGGAAGAAGATGAGCGACTCCTTGTGGCAACCTGGCTTTGCCTACAAGAGCGATGCTCTCAAGCAACAGCACTCCTTCATAAACGAGCACCAAGCCTACAACGGTGGCCATAACACCGGTACTGTGAACGGTTATCTTACTATCCTTACACACAAAGAGGAAGTCACCGCTCCCGCTTGGGATGAGAAGAAAGGATTCGTTAATCACGACTTCGAATATACATCCGATGTCATACAAACAGCCAAGGCATTCGCACAAGAACAAGGCGTATTCATGGCAAAGATCCGCTGCGAAGGAAAAGTACACCACACCGTATCCTTAGGCTGCAACGAGAAACTGCCTTTAGTACATCTCTATAACTTCGACGGAAAGAAGATGCACATCGGCTATGCCGACAAAGATGGATTCAAAGGTGAGATAGTAACAGGTTTATCATGGAGCAAGTATTATATCATCACCCTACATTGGACAAAAGACGAGATGATATGGTACGTGAATAACATCGAAGTATTCCGCATCAATAAGCACCTACCTGCTCAAGCACTCCACTTCACCATCGCTTCGTTCCTTCCTAAAGCCGAGAAGCCTGCCGAAGGACATATCGACGTGGACTGGATACGCGTCTATAAGAAAGCATGAAGATAGTCTTTACCATCAAGTCCATCAACTTAGGTGGAGGATCAGAACGGTCCACTATCTCGCTCGCCAATGCCTTGGTGGAACGAGGAGACGAGGTGGTAATAATAAGTTATACGGGAAGCGATACGAAACCATTCTTTCGTATTGACTCCCGTATTTCATTGATATATCTTGCACCGCAACACGACCCATACCCCGTATTGGTGCGAGAAGCAAGGCGTATTAAGCAACTCAAACGAGTCTATCGACAACTGCAACCCGATGTGATTGTCGTCATTGGCACCACCCGTGCCTTCGTCAATATCCCAGCAACACGTGGGTTTAAGACCGTCCACAAGGAGTACTTCACGGTGACTCACCGCGCACAACTCACCTCGAACCTATCACGACGCTTGACCGCACGCAACTCCGACGCTGTCGTTGTCCTGTCCGACTACGACGCACAAGTCTATAGCCAACAGTGGCACAATGCCTGTGTTCGCAAGATACCCAACCTACTTACCTTCAACCATCCTGCTCCCTCCGCCCTACGAAACAAAACAGTGATAGCCATCGGACGACAGACACGAGTGAAAGGATTCGACCTCCTACTCGATGCTTGGCGACAAGTAAAGCACACCGATTGGCAACTGCACATCGTCGGTAGCGGCAGCGAACATAAACGCTTGCTCGCTCTGAAAGAACAGTATCGCCTTGATAATGTGGTCTTCACACCTGCCACACCCAATGTCTTGCCCTACTATCAAGACGCCTCACTCTTTGTCTTACCCTCCCGTTCCGAAGCCTTTGGGAATGTGTTGACCGAGGCAATGTCCGTAGGACTACCAGCCGTATGCTTCGATTGCGGTGCAGGTATAAGAGAGATACTCAAAGACGGGGAAACAGGACTCCTCATCCCTGCGGAAGACACCCAAGCCATGGCAGCAGCACTCGACCAACTGATGGATAACGATGCCCTACGCCACACCATGTCCACCAATGCCCTGAAACAAGTGAAACGCTTCGAGACAGAGACAATCGTGCAAGAATGGCACGACCTTTTCAATAGCATCAGTCAAACCGCCAAACACCAATAGACCATGGATGCCGTCATCACCTATGTCAATGGAAACGACCCAGTGTGGCAACACGCGTATGCTGCCACCACCTCACAGACAGCTCTAAAGAAGCGATACCGTGACTGGGGATTCCTTCCTTTCTTGCTTCGAGGAATAGAACAGAACATGCCGTTCATCGAACAGGTGTTCCTCGTCGTAAGCAGCGAGAGCCAAGTGCCCGCGTGGGTGAACCGAAGCACCGTGCAAGTCATACTGCACCAAGACATCATCCCTGCCCAATACCTACCTACCTTCAATAGCACCACCATCGAACTATTCCTACATCGCATACCTAACCTCAGCGAGCAGTTCGTCTATTTCAACGACGACTTCTTCCCTATCCAACCCTTGCAGCCAACCGACCTTTTCCGAGACGGTAAGATAGTGACCCGCTTCAGTAAGCATCTCCTTGCCTCCAACCTATACAAGAAACAGACACGACAATCCGACCGCATGGCTCGACTGGCGGCAGGCAAAAAGAACAGCATCCTTTTCATTCGCCCACAGCATACCATTGCTCCTATGTTGCGCAGCGTTAGTGCGAATATTTACAATATATTAGAGAAACAACTCTCTTCGCATATAACACCTCTGCGTAGACAAGACAATTGTAACCAGTACCTCTATACCGACTATCTCTATCATACAGGGAAAGTCATCGCACAGCCTATCCCAACCAAACACTGCTCAATGGCTGTCTATAGCGCAGAGGCAATTGGCAATGCCATACTGCATTGCCAACGCAATATCATCTGCATCAACGATGTAGACATGTCCTTAGAGAAAGAAAAAGTAATGCAAGAGACTCTTATTCAAGCCTTTGAGCAGCAGTTTCCTCTGCCATCGCACTTCGAGAAGTAAGGAGCAAGATACAGATTCCGTAGAGCAAAGGCGAGAAGAAAGAGTCGAAGCACGACTGCAATCCAAAGCAGGCTATCACCAATAGGCAGTAAGGTCGATTCCTACGCGGTAACATCTGCAACGGATATAAGAATATGACCACCAACATAGCCAGTCCTAATATACCGAACTCCATCCACGCTTCTAAGAAAGCATTGTGCGGCTGCACAATCTGATAGTTACCTTTCTTCTCATTCTCAATACGGTTAACATAGAACGCACTCAACTCCGCATCAGTCTTAGCATCATGAATCAACATCTCTTTGGCATCGCATACGCCATTACCCAAGATAGGCGACTCAGAGATGACACGCCAATCGGCTTTCCATATCAACCAACGAGGCTCATGCTCCAAATGCTCTGCCGTAAGACGATGATTATTCATCATCACCAAACCCGCAAAGCACACATACAGTGCTAAGACCGGTGTCAACACTTTCCAACCAAAACGGAAAGCGAATATCGCAACGAACAGCGCCATCAACAGAAGGCTTGTGCCTAAGCCAACACGCCCTTCCGAGATGCAGAGCAGATAGAAAACCCACAACGAGGCGATCACCACCACTATTTTCTCCCAATGCTGCAGTTTCTTCTGCATCAAGAGCCAGAAGGCAAACACAAGCGTGAGGTTCAAGTAGAGATTGAAATGCATGTGAGGTGCCACAAAAGCCTTACGAGCCTCCGTAAAGGTCACGGACTGCTCCGTCAAAGGCAACAGAAAATAAGAGAAACCTATTCCACGAAGAATTGCGTACCACGATACCAGCACACAACTGCCAAGCATCACATATACAACAGGCTTCAGGCGAACCTCCCGACTCAATCCCATCAAGCCAATCACTCCACATAGGATAAATGGCGCACGCTCTTGCAACACAAACGAGAACCGAGGCGTCAGCGTATCGTCCATCAGATGCCACAATGGGATAAAGAGATAATAGAGAATCATGATCACCCATAGTCCTTTATTGATACCCCACTTCCAGTCCTGCCAACGCTTATTGATGGCATAATCGAGCAAGAAGAACACCCCTGCTACAACCATGATGACACGCTGAAACGGGCAAATATAGAAAATCAAAGAAGCTACCAATAACCAAAATGTGAACACCTGCAGATAGGCAATCAGTTGTGGGAAACGGACAGGACGCATCATAACAGTAGGTACAAGATATTGTCAAAAGTGGGCACAAAGGTACGGCTTATTCTTGGTTATACCAAAAATTGTCCTTACTTTTGCGGTGTATGTCAAACAACTCATCCATATTCCGTTTACGCCTTGCCCATGCCGTAGCAAGAGGCATCCTCTACCCCGTGCTCTATTATGTTGTGCGATATCGAAAACGCGTGGTACGCAATAACTTACAGATAGCCTTTCCTAACGAAAGCAAACACCAACGTCTTCTATGGGAGAAAGAGTTCTACCGTGCGTTTGCCGACATGATAATGGAGATGTTAGCCGGTCGACACATAAAAGAAAAAGACATGCAACGCTTCGTCCACTTCGACCATCTGCAAGAAGTAGCCGAACGCTGCAAGCACTATGGCGGTGGTTTCTTCATGCTCGGGCACTTCCTTAACTGGGAGTGGGCTGTTGACTATGCCAACCAATTCGCACCCTACGGACTGGAATGCGCCAGCATCTACAAGCAGTTGAGCAACCATTACTTCAACGACCTCATACTCCGTATCCGACAACAACGAGGCGGAACACTCATTGAGATGGACCGACTGCTGCGAGCAATGATAACCAACCGACGAAACAATGCCACCGTGGCCTATGCCATGCTGGCTGACCAACGCCCCAGAGTGAAGTCTGTCAAGTACCCTGTCACCTTCATGGGGCAATCGGTCGACATGCTTTTCGGCACCGAACAGTTAGCCAAACGCTTCGTCTACCCCGTCTACTATGTATCCATACTCTCCTCCGAGCGTGGGCACTACGAACTTGACTTCCATCTTATCTATGACCCAGAGACAGAACCCGACATAGCCGAAGGCGTCATCACACAACGCTTCACCTCTCATCTCGAAGACAATATCCGACGCAACCCAAGCCGCTGGCTCTGGTCACACCGCCGCTTCCTCAAACTAAAAAAAACATAAGGGATGTTCTAAAAATTCCCCGTTTCGTTATTTTGTTATTAATTGGGATGTTCCTCCACTTTTTGAGTGCTTTGTGGTTTTTATTTGTATCTGCTTGACTTTCACTC
>CAVJQD010000002.1:0-40429 GCA_963651555.1 uncultured Clostridium sp.
ACGGGTCTGGCGACCCGAACGACACGAGGGCGTGTCGTCTCCACAATCGCAGTATGGCGAGACGGGTCTTGCGGCTCGGACGACACGAGGGCGTGTCGTCTCCACAATCGCAGCATGGCAAAACGATGTCGTCTCCACGATCATTGCGTGATAAAACGGGTCTGGCGACCCGAACGACACGAGGGCGTGTCGTCTCCACAATCGCAGTATGGCGAGACGGGTCTTGCGGCTCGGACGACACGAGGGCGTGTCGTCTCCACAATCGCAGCATGGCAAAACGATGTCGTCTCCACGATCATTGCGTGATAAAACGGGTCTGGCGACCCGAACGACACGAGGGCGTGTCGTCTCCACAATCGCAGTATGGCGAGACGGGTCTTGCGGCTCGGACGACACGAGGGCGTGTCGTCTCCACAATCGCAGCATGGCAAAACGATGTCGTCTCCACGATCATTGCGTGATAAAACGGGTCTGGCGACCCGAACGACACGAGGGCGTGTCGTCTCCACATTGCGTAGTATCTTTCCCACAAGTGAGGGGAGTGTGTTGACACGATTATCTTAAAGTTAAGGAAGAGATTGAATTTTGGGATGGTTGTTGTTTTTTTTTCGATGGTACGGCATTTGTAGGTATGAGAAAGATTGCGTACCTTTGCGGACTATATGTGTACTTATATGTTTAAGATTAGGAATGGAATAGTATATGTTTTGGCGGCGGGGCTGTTGATGGGTTGTGAGTATATCCAGCGGCGTCAGATGGGTGATGCGGTGGTGACGGTGAATGGGCAGTCGTTGCATGAGAGTGACTTATATGCAGTGACGGCAGGTGCTCGCAGTGCGGAGGACAGTGTGCGATTGGCGGATGAGTATATACGGCGTTGGGCAACGAATATCTTGCTATATGACAAGGCGAAGCGTTCGTCGGAGCAGGCGGATGCTATTGAACAGATGGTGGAGGATTATCGACGGACGTTGTATGTGCATGAGTATGAGCAAGGATTGGTGGACAAGCGTATGCCAAAAGAGGTTGATGATGAAGCGATAGAGAGTTTTTATAAGCAACATTCGGATCGGTTTGTGTTGCGCGAAGATATTGTGCGTGGAATGCTTGTGGTGCTACCATCGGACGCTCCGAAGGTGGGTGAGTTGCGCGGTTGGATGGGTGATTTGACGGATGAGCACTTGGAGAAGATTGAGAAGTATGCGTATCAGTATGCGACTTCTTATGAGTTGTTTTCGGACCAGTGGCAGACGATGCATGAGGTGATGTTGCGTATGGGAGTTAGTTCGAAGGACAAAGAACAGGAGATGCGTCATAATCAATTGGTTGAGAACAGTGACTCGACGCATATCTACTTGCTTCGTGTGACGGAGCGGCATCTACAGGGTGAGGCTATGCCGGTGGATTATGCGCATGGAGAGATAGTAAAAGCGTTGCTGAACCAGCGTCAAGTACAGTTTTTGCAGAAACAGCGGGACGAGATGTATCAGCAGGCGTTAAGGATGAAGAAAGTAGTATTTAACGATAAGATACAGAACGATAAGATACAGAACGAAAAAAAATAGAGAATGATGAGACTGAATAAGATAGTGACGGTCGGTGCGATGTTGCTGACGATGACGGCGTTGCAAGCGCAAGACAATGTGATAGACGAGGTGATATGGGTAGTAGGCGACGAGGCCATATTACGTTCGGAGGTAGAAGAGGAGCGGTTGCGTGCGCAGTATGAGGGTCAAGAGATATCTGGTGACCCTTATTGCCTTATCCCTGAGCAGTTGGCTGTGCAGAAGTTATTTCTGCATCAGGCGGAGTTGGACTCGGTGGAGGTGAGTGAATCGACGGTGGCTACTCAGGTGAATATGCGATTGAACTATTACATCTCGCAGATAGGTTCGAAAGAGAAGTTGGAAGAGTATTTCCGTAAGCCTATGTCGGAGATGAAAGAGGATATGACGACGGCTGTTCGCAATCAGATGGTGATACAGCAGATGCAGCAGAAGTTGACGGAGAACATCAAGTCGACTCCAGCAGAGGTGCGTCGTTACTATGCGGGTCTGAGTGCTGACAGTATCCCGACTATTCCGGCACAGGTAGAGGTGCAGATCATCAGTCTTGAGCCGGCGGTGCCTCAAGAGGAGGTGGACCGTGTGAAGCAGCGTCTGCGTGACTTCACGGAGCGTGTGAACAGTGGTGATGCGGATTTCTCGATGTTGGCTCGACTCTATTCAGAAGACACGGAGAGTGCCAAAAGAGGTGGTGAGTTGGGCTTTGTAGGTAAAGGTCAGTTGGTGCCCGAGTTTGCGGATGTGGCTTTTAACCTGAGCGATACGCGTAGGGTGAGTCGTATTGTGGAGACGGAGTATGGTTACCATATTATTCAGTTGATTGAGAAGCGTGGTGACCGAATCAATTGCCGCCATATCTTATTGAAGCCTCGTATCTCGCAGAGTGATAAGACGAAGGCTGTTATGAAGTTGGATTCGGTTGCGGACCTTATCCGTAATAACAAAGTGACATTTGAGCAGGCGGTGGCATTCTTCTCGCAGGACAAGAACACGGCTATGAATGCGGGCGTGATGATGAATCAGGAGACGGGTGCTACTAAGTTTGAGTATCAGTCGTTGCCGCCTGAGATTGCTCGTCAGATACATGGTATGAACGTGGGCGAGATAAGTAAGCCATTCTTTATGATGGACGAGACGAAGAACAAAGAGGTGTGCGTGATTGTGAAGTTGAAGTCGAAGTTGGATGTGCACAAAGCCAACTTGGTGGACGACTATCAGACTATCCGTACGATGTATGAGAACCAAGAGAGCGAGCGGTTTATTCACAAGTGGATACTACAGAAGCAGAAGGATACTTACATCTATATCGACCCAGAGTGGCGTGGTTGCGACTTTGAGTTTCCTAATTGGGTAAAAGAGCAATAGAAGAATGAGACATTCTTGCTGTTGGATATTATTCAGTGCGTTATTTCTGGCTGTGGCAAACATCATGGCTCAGAAAGAGACCTTGGTGTATCTCGAGCGGTGCGAGACCTTATCTTTTGACGAGCAGTTACACCCAGATGCCCAGTTGCTTAAAGGCAATGTATGCTTCCGGCATGAGGATGCATATATGTATTGCGACAGTGCCTATTTCTATGAGAAAGAGAACTCTTTCGATGCGTTTGGGCATATCCGCTTTGTGCAAGGCGATACGTTGTCTGGTTACGGTGATGTGTTGTACTATGATGGTAATACTAAGATTGCGCGTTTGCGACGGAATGTGCGGCTTGTCAATCGGAACACGACTTTGACAACGGACAGTTTGAACTACGACCGTGTGCGGGATATTGCTTATTACTTCTCGGGAGGTGAGTTGCAGGACTCTCTTAACGTGTTGACTTCGCAGTGGGGGCAATATACGCCTTACGATAAACAGGCTATTTTCCGCAATGAGGTGGTGTTGACGCATCCGAAGTTCGTTTTGACGGCCGACACGCTCAACTATAACACCGAGTCGCATATTGCTGATTTGCAAGGTCCGACACGTATCGATTATGGAGATGAGACGACTATACTGTCGACTCGTGGTTGGTATAACACGCAGACGGAGAAGACTTTATTGATGGACCGTTCGAAGATTATCCACAAAGACGGTAAGACGCTGACGGGTGACTCGCTTTATTACGACAAGCGGGTAGGGTATGGTAGGCTCTATCGTCAGTTTGAGATGGCGGATAGTGTGCGGAAAGAGACCTTGTATGGCAACTATGGTGAGGTGTATGAAGACGGCAAACACGGGTATGCGACGGACAGTGCGCTGTTTGTCGATTGGTCGGAAGAGGACTGGCTGTATATGCATGCTGACACCTTGTTTACGGAGGAGGTGCCTTATCGGTTACCTGTGGTGATGACCTTTGATTCCCTGCGAAGGGACTCGATAGCGATGACGTCTGATACGCTGTGGAAAGATACATCGTATCAACGAGTGCGGGCTTTTTATGGAGTGCGCGTCTACAGACGAGACATGCAGATGGTGTGCGACTCGTTGGTGTATGTGAGCAAAGACTCTGTGATGACGTTGTGCGGAGGACCTATTTGTTGGAGTGATGAGAATCAGGTATCGGCTGACAGTGTGTTTGTATACATGCGGAATGGAGGTGTCGATTATGCGCATGGGATAGGCAATGCGTTGGCTGTGAAGCAGGAGGATGTGGATAAGTTCGACCAGATGGCAGGTAAGGAGATGTATGCTTATGTGCGTGGTGGTGAACTGCGGCAAGTGGATGTGAACGGCAATGCGGAGACGGTGTTCTTCCCACAAGAGGACGACGGCAGTTTTATTGGCATGAACAAGACGCAGAGCAGTTATGTAAAGATATTCCTTGCAGAGAAAAAGATACATCATATCGTCTTCACGGCAGCCACGACGGGTTCGCTTCATCCGTTGGACAGTATTGCTTCGGGTACGGACCGCTTGGGTGGGTTCTTCTGGGCAGATGTTGTACGACCTAAGTATCCTGGCGATGTGTTTATGAAGACGGACCGGAGTGCTATAGAAGTGTCAGCCCCTGCGGAGCCGGCAGAAGAGCAGAAGATTCCGGATAAAAAAGATGCCCGAAACGGAAAAGAAAATAAGCGATCGGGCAAAGACGCAAATACGAATAAATCTTCATTAAAGAGATAATAGAGATAATAGAATAGATATAGAATAGATGATGAAAAAGACAATCTTAGCAGTGTTACTATTGAGTCTCAGCGCGTTGGCTGCTGAGGCGCAGACGCAGTCGTTGGGTTTGGAGATGGGTTTTGCGCAGCCGATACTGCGTGAGAACTCGCTATCGAGTACTAAGAAACTGTCGACCTCGACCAAGTTGAATGGTTTGAAGGTGGGTTTGGTGTACGACGCTACGCTTATTAAGGGTTTCGGGTTTCGTATGGGTGTGAATTACACTTATGGCGGTAATCATACGGACTGGACAGCCAAGAGCAGTTTTGCCACCGCTGACAAGACGAAGACTCGTACGCAGTTTCATACGATAGAGGTGCCGATTGATTGGCAGTATAAGTTTGAGATTGCGAAGGAGACCTACCTTATTGTCTATACGGGTCCGGCTTTTCAATACACTTTCTCTTTCGACAAGACCACTTACGAGAAGAACGAGTTGACGAAGACCTCATCGACGACTAAGGCGAGTCATTATGCCACGGATGCCGACGGTGATGGCACGAATGACTATCAGCCATGGAATCTCACATGGGGCGTAGGTGCAGGTTTTCAGTTTCAGAACTACTATATCCGTGGTGGGTATGACTTCGGTATTGTGAACCACTATAAAGATAGACAATTTGACTGCTCGACGAATACGGAAAATGAGTATAAGATGCGTGGGCGTTTTGACCAATGGTCGATCAAGATTGGTATTTACTTCCTCAATTTCTAAGCGATGATACCCAGAGAGACCATTGAACGCATAGTAGCTGCAGCGCGAATAGAGGATGTGGTGTCGGACTATGTGTCTCTTCGCAAGCGAGGGGCAAACCTCATTGGTTTATGTCCTTTCCACGAGGAGAAGACGGGTTCGTTCACTGTGTCTCCTGCGAAGGGCATCTTCAAATGTTTCGGTTGCGGTAAGGCGGGCAATGCCGTTAACTTTGTGATGGGTATGGAGCAATGCACCTATATCGATGCGTTGCGGATGTTGGCGAAGAAGTATCATATCGAGATCCAAGAGCGAGAGTTGACCGATGAGGAGCGGGAAGCCCAGACGGAGCGCGAGGGACTATTTAACCTCAATGAATGGGCTAACGAATGGTTTCAGAAATGCCTTTGGGAGACAGAGGAAGGACGTAATATCGGTTTGAAATACTTTTTGGAACGCGGTCTGAGGGAAGACATCATCCGTAAGTTCCATTTGGGTTATGCGCCGGAGAAGAATGCTTTGTATGCCGAGGCACATAAGGCAGGTTTTCCGGATAAGTATATCGAGGCAACGGGTCTCTGCGGCAAGTCGCAGTATGACTCGTACTACGATCGTTTTCGAGGTCGCGTTATCTTTCCTATCTACACTGTCTCGGGTAAGACGGTGGCTTTTGCAGGGCGTATCTTGAAGAAGCAGGAGCATGTAGGCAAGTATGTCAATTCTCCGGACTCGGTTATCTACTCTAAGCAGAACGAGCTCTATGGACTATCCGTCGCACGGCAGGCCATAGCCAAAGCGGGTGTTTGTTACTTAGTGGAGGGACAGATGGATGTCATCTCGATGCATCAGGCGGGTATTGAGAATGTGGTATCGTCGGGTGGCACCTCGCTGACGCGACATCAGATATTGCTCTTGCATCGTTTCACAGAGAAAGTGACGGTGCTGTACGACGGCGATGCGGCGGGTATCCATGCGGCACTGCGAGGTATTGATATGTTGTTGGAAGAGGGTATCAATGTGAAGGTGGTGCTTTTGCCAGACGGCGAGGACCCAGACTCGTTTGCCCAGAAGCAGAACGCATCGGACTTTATTCAGTTTATAGAGAATCATCAGCAAAACTTCATACACTTCAAGACTAATCTCTTGATGCAAGGGACAAAGCCAGATACGGATGCGAAAAGCGATGCGATAAACGATATCGTCACCTCTATCTCGGTTATCCCTGATAGTATTAAGCGTGACTTGTACGCCAAAGACTGCAGCGAACTGACGGGTGTACCGAAAGAGAAGCTTTTGGACGACATTGAAGAAAAACGTAACGAGAGAGAGAAAGAGCGCAAGAAGCGCAAATGGCAGCAGCAAGAACAACGGAGCAATGGGCAATCTTCGACGACCCAGTCTGTTTCGTCTTCGACAGACAGCGATAAGACGGGCGAGACGACGACGAGACCTATCACGAATATACAGCAGATGGACACTCTCTCGGTCCCTGAACAGAGTGAGAAGAAATATGACAAGAACATACGCAATCTATTGCAACTGCTTATCCGTCATGGTGAGAAAACCTTGATGACGACTGAGGCTGGCGAACCAGTCACTGTGGCGCAATATGTGCTTGAGGACTTGGATGGCGACGAGATACGATTTGATAACCCGATCTATAACAAGGTGATTGATGACCTGCGGGTGCACATTGGTGACGAGGGCTTCAAGGCAGAGACCTATTTCTGCAATCATCCAGACCCCAAGATCAGTAGCCTTGCCAGTGACCTTATCAGCGAGCAGTATACCTTGAGTAAGATATATGGCAAGAAATCCATCTCGGAGAATGTGAAAGTGGAAGTGGCGATGCCGAAGGAGGCTGACGAGCTTGCGGAACTGACGCCGCGGTTGATCTATGAACTCAAACTGGCTATCATCAAACGGCAGATCGACACTTTGCGCGAGATGCTGAAACATGCGCAAGAGAACCATGAAGATGAGACGATGCTTCAACTCCTGCAGCAGTTGCCACTTTTGGAACAAGTGAAGCAGATGCTCTGCAAGGCGTTAGGGCAACGAATACGGTAACGATACATTCATACATCCATACATTATACATTTATACATCTCTCGAATATGTTATTTTCCGAAATCGTATATGGACCTATTCACAGTCGTCGACTGGGTGTCTCGCTGGGGGTTAACTTGATGCCACTACAGAATAAGTTGTGTTCGTTCAACTGTGTCTATTGCGAATGTGGGTTCAATACGCCTGTGACTGCGCCGCAACTACCTACTGTAGAGCAGGTTAGCGAAGCCTTAGAACAGCGATTACGCAGTCTGACGGATCAACATATCACGCCCGATGTCATCACTTTCTCGGGCAATGGTGAACCGACGATGCATCCTCGGTTTGCCGATATCATCAACGAGACCTGTCGGCTGCGTGATATATATTGTCCGCAGGCACGGGTGGCAGTGCTGAGTAACTCGACGCAGCTCTTTCGTGAGGATGTGGTGGAGGCACTGAAGCGAGTGGACCAGCGTATCCTTAAGTTGGATTCGGCTATTGATGCCACGATGCGTCGGATCGACCAGCCTGTCAATACGCAACTCACGGTGGAACGTATCGTGGAACTGCTGCAGCAGTTCGACGGTGACTTCACTTTGCAGACTTGTTTCTTGCGTGGGCAGCACGATGGGGTGACGATTGACAATACTACGGAAGAGGAGTTGGCGGCTTGGTATAAAGTGGTGGATCGTCTTCATCCACGGCATATCATGATCTATGTCATCGACCGTGCAACGCCTGTGGAGACGCTGCAGAAGATAGAACCTGCCACGATGCAAGCTATCGCAGATCATCTCCGAGGAGAGGGTTTTGATGTGACGGTGTCGGTTTGATTATGAAGATCCTTATCGCTCCGCTCAACTGGGGACTCGGTCACGCGACTCGGTGCATCCCTATCATCGACTTCTACCTTAGCCGAGGCGACGAGGTGGTGTTGGCGGGTGATGGCGATAGTATGACGCTGCTGCGCAAGCGGTATCCGCATCTGAGATGTATGGAGTTACCGCATCTACATCTGCATTATTCTAAGTCTAATTCACAGATATTTACGCTTTTGCGGCAATTGCCGCATCTGATCTTTTGGATGGTTCAGGACCATTATGCGTTGCAGCAACTGATCTCGATGGAGATGTTCGATAAGGTGGTGTCGGACAATCGTTTTGCGTTCTATTCGAAGCAGGCGACTTGCGTCTATCTCACGCATCAGTTGCATATCTGTTTGCCTAAAAGATGGCGTTGGCTGGAGCCGGCGGCAGAGGCGTTGCATCGCAAGATCATGCGTCATTATACTGAGGTGTGGGTGCCGGATAAGGAACAAGAGCCGTCGCTTGCGGGTGTGCTCTCGCACCCTAAATGGCGACTTGCGAATGTGCGATATATTGGTCCGATCTCGCGTTTTATGAACATCGAGACGATGCCACAGGCGGATACGAGTTATCATACGGTACTGTTGCTCTCGGGGCTCGAACCGCAGCGTAGTTGCTTGGAGAGAGCCGTGGTGGAGCGGTATGAGGCTTTAGCGGAGACGCTACTTGTGGTGCAAGGGCGACCGCAGGCGGCGTATTGTAAGTTCACGAGAAAAAATGTGACGGTGGTGCCGTATATGAGTGATGCACAGTTGCTTCCTTATCTTTTGGGTGCGGAAAAGATCATTGCCCGTAGTGGCTATTCGTCGATCATGGATTTTGCGGCACTTGGTGTGTTGGCGAAGTGCGTGTTTGTTCCTACGCCTGGACAGCCGGAACAGGAGTATCTGGCGGGGCATCTCGGCTCTGGTTGCTTTCTTCTTTAGCTTCTTTGCGCTGCGTGGGGATTTTTGGTTTTCTTTGCACTTCGTGCGGGTTTGTTTCCTTTGCACTGCGTGCAAGAAAAATTGAAGAAAATAGAGGAAAAGTTTTCTTAGGCTCCTTTGAAAATTACAGAAAATTACCAAGTGTACCATTACTTTCCTTGTCAGTTCCTTTTTTTTCTTGCTGTTTTCCCTCTTGCTGCGCTTGTCTTTTTCCTTGCCGCAAGCGGCAGAGAAATGAAAAGAAATACTTGCACTGCGTGCAAGGGAAATGAAGAGAACTTCGGATTGCTGTTTCTTAACTCCTACTCGCTGTTTCTTAACTCCTACTCGCTTAGCTCGAGAGAAATTAAGGCCTTTTATTGTAGCGACCTTTTGTCTTTTCGCGTGGCGGTCGGGTGTTCTTTTTGGTCTGTTTGTGGTATGCGTTGTGTGGGTTTTTAAGGTGTTTGCTAGGCTAATTGCGGTGGAAATGGTTATTTTTGTTGATGTTTGTGTTGTTGACGACTTTGTAACGCATTGATAATCAGTGATATTTACGGGGGGGGGGGTAAATTTTCTGTAAAAATATAATGTAAAATGTTTGTTGAGTTGAAATAAATGCCTTACCTTTGTCGCTTAAAGGTGTTGTGGCAAAACGCCACTAAAAACTCGATTATTTGTGATAAAATGAGCACGCAAAGCCAAATCGGAATAGCAGATAGTCAGACGGAATGCCCTAAAATCGTTTCAAAAGCAAATGTTAGGTTGTTTCGGGTCCTAAACCTTATTGTGTTGCTTTTGTGTGGGCTTCTTGCGCAGCCTCTCCGTGCGCAGGTTGACTTGGTGTCGACTGACACGATTGACCGACTGTCGGACAATTTTGTGCATGCCTCGCTTATGGTGGCAGCGCCAGGGGATGTGCTCTATTCGGTTTTTGGGCACGCTTGTATACGGTTGCAGTGTCCGACTTACGATTTGGATTACTGCTTCTCGTACGAGAGTGAGGATGTGTCGCAGAAGGTTTTTCAGTTCCTTTTGGGTAAACTCAAGATGGGTATGTTTGCCGTGCCCACGGAGGAGTATCTGCAAGCGTTTGCTAACGAGCAACGAGGTGTGACGGAGTATCCAATGAACCTACCGCCAACGGTTAAACAAGAGTTGTGGCGCGTGTTGGACAATCATCTTATGGAGGGCGCTAATCTGGAGTATGACTATATCCATCGGGGTTGTGCTATCTCGTGCGTGCATTGTTTGCATGAAGCGTTAGATACAATTCCGATTGTCTATGCCCCTTTTTCGGACGAGCTGCAACAATGTACCATGCGTGAGTTGTGCTACAACAAAGCACCGAAGAGTTGGAGCTTGTTCTTTGGTATGTGTCTTGTAGGTGGCGAGGTCGACCGCCAGATATTGCCCGAGGAGAAACTGATTATCCCGACTGACCTTGTTGAGACATGGCAACAGGCGCAGGTAATGGGTAAGCCGCTTCTGGGGGATGGGATTGAGATTGTGCCGAATACGCCACGGCAATCGCTTCCTATTTCGCCATTGATCGTGTTCTCGCTCTTGTTGGCACTGTCGGTGCTCAATATTTGGGCGAAGACGCCTTTCCTCGATTATCTATCTCTCGCGCTGCAAACGCTGATGGGGCTGTTGATGACCTATTTGGTGTTGTTCTCATCGTTGCCTGGTACGGAGTGGAACTGGCTCATTATACCGTTCAACCCACTGCCTGCGATAGCATGGCACTGGCGCAAGTATTGGGCTTATGTGTGGGCAGCGGTGCTCGTGGTGTGGTGCATCGTGGTGGTGCTTATGCCGCATCGATTGGTTATGGCGGAACATATCTTGTGGGTATTATCCTTCGTTTTGGTGCTCCTTAAACCACAGATCAGGAAGTGGCTTGATAACCTTCCACATCGTTCGAAGAACTGCAAAGTGGACATGGCAAATGAAACAAAAACAGTAAAAGAAAACATAAATAACGAAAATAATTGCCAGAAAATTTGGATTTTGGCTGAAAATTTATTATCTTTGCATGCCGAAATATTATCGGCTACTATTTCAACTACTGCAAGCAACCATGAAACACTAAACCCTTAACGAAAATGACGATTCATCAAAACATAGTTCTTTCGGTATCGCTGCTGCTTATGGTGGCGGTGGCTATGTTTGTGTATGTGTATCGTCAAGAATCGACGGATACAATCGTTTCGACTGCGGTGTCGACTAATGCTATTGGTTCGGCAGCGGAAGAAAAACCTATATATGCGCTCTCTTCTACTTCGAAGCGGGGCATATCTCAGCAGCACAGGACGGCGCGTGATGTGAATCGGTCGTCGCAATGGAGCGCGGCTCCACATTCTCTTTATCAACATAGTTCATCGGCGACTGTATCGTCCTGTGTTGCTGTTCCTTTGCAATCGACCTCTAACAATGCACAATCGGCTTATGCCGGTTCGTCGATGTCGGAGATGACATACAACGGTGTTGCCATGTCGCTGCAGCGGCGCACCATCCTTTCGAGTAATCGTGCGGGGGTGTCTAAAGCGGCGGCAACGACGACAACGGAAGACGCGTCGGTGGTGCGAAAAGCGCCTACTATAGGTGGCGGAGGAATGAGTTCGGTATGGCAGTCGTGGTTAGATGAGTATTATGCCTCGACGGGCAACAGCGACTTATCGGGATTGGAAGCGTGGTGGCAGAGTGAGTATGGCAGTGGATATACGCCGGACATATATAATGATTTTGCCCAATGGGCGGTGCCTGTAGGTGATGCTACGGGCTTTTGCTTGTTTTTGGTGATGGGGTATCTTTCTTTTTCCTTGCCACTGCGTGGCAGAGAAATGAAAAGAAGTTCCAGTTCGCTGCGCTCACGAGAAATGAAAAGAAGTTCCTGTTCGCTGCGCTCACGAGAAATAAAAAGAAAGACTTGCACTGCGTGCAAGGGAAATGAAAAGAACCTATTCTCTCTGTTTTTATCTCCTACTTCGCTGAGAGACGAGAGAAATGGAAGAAATAAAAGAAATGAAAGAAATAATTTGAACCATATTCAGCCGAATATACACTATACTTCTACAATGGGCTTATTAGAGCCGATGAATAAATGACCTACACTATGTTAAAGAAACTGCAATACATATTACTTCGCGTGGTGTTTGTCGTTGTTTTGGCGATGACGACGAGTCTGCGTGCTATGGGTGGTGAATCGCCTATTGCTATCACGCCTACTTCGATCAATCCTTCGGAGTATGCGTCGCTCTCGTCGTTGTTGCCTTCAGATTTCTGGAACACGGTGTATCAAGATGGTAAAATGGCGTTTGACCGACTCTTTATCTCGGCTCAGTTTGATGCGGCTACGGCAAGTGTACTTGGTTTTGATGCCAATACGCCTTATATCCTTGTTTTTGATGCCAATATCAATCAACGTCGTGATTCGACCCCAGGTCGTGAACAATGGTATATGTATCTTGATGGATTTAAGCCGAGTTCGAACACTATTTATTCGATAGGGTATATGGGTAACAATAAGACTTATTATTACTCGAGTACCTACTATCCAGTAGGAATGATGTCTCTCTTTGGCTTGCCTTATATTGCTGTTTCGGGGATAGAGCCTTCTGCGGTCTCTTCGGTTCTCACGCCTAAGTTACCGAGTGATTACTTATCGGATATCTTCGTCTCTTCGAAAGCCACGATGGACTATCTCTATACTGCGATGCGTTTCACCTCGGCAGAGGCGGCAGCTTTCTCGTCGATGGGTTTTACGCTGCCAGCCGATGAGGATATTCTATTTTGTTTTAGCAAGGTGGTATGTTCTGATGGGAACAACTACTATGTGCCGACCACTTACCGTCCGACTGCTTCGAGTAACTTTGTGTTGAGCGATATCGACAATCGCAAGCTCTACTTCACGGGTAATGTGGCGAGTGCTTATGCGGGTGACACGACTTCGAGTGAGGGTTTCTTCTATCTGAAAGGTAAGGACAAAGAGAAGGTGGATATCTACTTGCGCGACTACAAGGTGCAGTCGGTTCAGTCGAAAGACATGGGCGAGTTGGACCTCAACAAATTCATGAAGGGCAGTCAGAAAGGTATGGCAGCGCCGTTTGCTATCGGAACGAGTGGAGAACAGACCGATGGAAATATCTTCACTGTCAATTTCCATATCAAAGGCGATAATCTCTTGACGGGTGGTGCAGTGTCGAAGTTGTCTTCTTCGAACGCTATCTATCAGATTCTCGCCGAGATCGTGGAGGTGCATGCGGCTCCTATTGCTATTCGTCCTATAGGTGAGTCAACTACGGAGATCGAGTATCGTTCGTGTTGTCTTAACTTCGATGACCAATTCCCTGCGGCTTCGGGTACGGTAGCTACCAACGGTAAACTGTCGTTGCCAGTAGCCGTAAACCGTGATGCACCGTCGATAGATTTAGGTAACCGTTTTGGTCGCTGCACCTTCAATGGTGGTCAATATCAACTCACCACGGCGGGCAACAGCAGTATGTTCTATGTTGCCTCGATGGCGATATGCTATCGTGCGTTTGAGTTGATGGGAACGAAGAACTACGGCGTAGGAACCTCGGTGGCAACGCCTGATGAGAACACGGGTGCTTATCCTACGGTGCACATCCTCGATGGCACTTTCTCGACCTACTCGGCGGCGGAGTTTAAGTCGACCGTCGATGTGGTAGCGCATGGTTGGTATCACGACTACACCGACCTTCGTCTGCCTATCAAGACTCGTATCGATGGCGGTACGTTCAATAACTGCAAGGTCTATGCTTGTGATGCCTCGGCAGAGCAAGGAAACACACCGGTCAACACCGCCAAAGAAGCCTTGTGCCGCATAGAGAAAGAAGTGTCGGCTCCCGATGCACAGGGGCTGTCGGCGCTCGACTTATCGGCTACAAATCCCGATTATGGTACGGCTTCGCTGACGCCCGTGCTGTCGGAAGGCAAATACTATGTCTATCCTTATCTGCCAGGCGACTGCGACACGAAGACCTCTTCGTATACGCACAACTATGTGAGCGTGATACCGCTTATGGGTGTGGAGAACTTGCTCACGATGGGTGGTAATATCAAAGTGGAGAGTACCGAAGCCGATGGCACGCCTCGTGAGAATGCGTTCTTCTTCTATACGCAACTCAATGAGTATACGAAAAAGAATGCTTATGTCACTTTGGCGGGCTATCCAGCCACAGTGGGTGCCGCTATCACTTTAGCGGGTAACCACGAGTATTCGGAGGTGACCAATGCCAATGAGTATGAGATTGCGCATGGTCTCTATACGATGTTGTCGTTCAACTCGAACCAGTGGTACACTATCTGTCCGCCTTATGATGTGCATAATGTGTATGTGGTAGAGACCTTGCCCGACGACAGTCTCTCGTCGTATGGTTTGACGGCAGCCGATAAGGGCACGGACAAGTATCTCCAAGCACAAGGCACGGCAGATGGCGTCTTGGCCCAGGGTATTGTGACCTCGCTCTTGCCCGATATCCTCTCTGGCAAAGGGTCGGGCGTGTATATGGACCTTATTGAGATATGTCGTCAGACTATCCACCTCAACCCGACCTTGCTCACGCACTATAACCCCACGATCTCGGGTCACGGTGCAGCCGTTGCCAACTATTACCTCTACGAACAGGTTGACGATGCAGGCGATGAACTGGGTTATTCGGGTATGTGGAAAGCAGAATCGGATATCGATGCATATAGTCAGAAATGGAAATATGCAGTGCCTACGGCATCTACAGCGGAGTATACCGACAAAGATGGGAATACGCGTGCGGCATCGGAAATCGTTATGCAGAAAGGTAAAAACTACTCGATCTTCCTCCCTGCAGGTAATGACGATTATTGGACGGGTAAGTACCTCATCTTCGAGGGTTATGGACCGCAAACAATTGCTGGTAAGAACGCATTGGATGATCTCATCACTTCCGAATCGGGTTTCTTTGATACGGAGTGGATGGTGGAGAATGACCCTGACTCGGTGTTCTACTTGCAAGGCAACAGCACTTTTGCGAACGATACCACGAATGCTACGACGGGTCGAGTGTTTATTCCCGATACGCAAAGCAAGACACATAACTTCGTGCGCAAAGACCTTGGACATATAGTGAAACCTTGGGAGACGATGTTGGTGATGAGTCCGAATAACACCACGACCTACTCGTCGCTCTCGGCATTGAGTGCCTCGGCTGCTCGTGCCGTAGCCGCTTACGACACCTCGCTGCCCACGGTGATGAGCAACACTTTGTTTGCCTTCAACCGCCGCGGCATACTCTTGCAGACCACGGCGGCGCAGACGGTCAGTGTCTACACGGTGGATGGTTTGCAGATATGGAAAAATAATATGCAGCCAGACCAAGCGGCGCATATTGATGTGCCCGCCGGTGTATACCTTGTGCAAGGTGCATGGCAAACAATCAAACTAATAGTAACAGAATGAAGATAGGAGGTATGAATATGAAAAGATGGATAGGACTACTGCTATTGGTTACCCCTCTTTTGCTGAACGCAAAGCAGGGTGACAGTTGCGAAGATGCTATACCGGTGGATATCGAGTACTCTGGCTCTTTTGCACAAGGCGAGTATTGGTTCACGGCTACGACCGATGCGCTGCCTCTTACTATCTACTATTATCCGGAGGACACCACTGTAGGTGCCCCCGAGGTGTGGATCGACCTCACTTGTACGGCAGGTGTGTATGACGACACAATCGTTGCCAAGATGCTGCAAACGGCTGACCAATATGGTCTCTCGTTCCCTATGCGCGAGGTGCCCGACAAACAGTATGACGAGAATGGACAGGTCTATTACTCTATCGTTTACGACCGCAACTACCGCGATATGCTCTATAATCAAGGTGTCACCTATTCGATACCGGCCTATGTGAAACTCATCACGCAGACGCAGGCCTCGGTGGAAATCGTCTCTACCTCGGTCAATGCTCGTTGTCGTGAATATGTCAACACCTTCGGTCTCAACACCTCTCTCCGTGTGCAGCCAGCCGACTCGGTCTATGTCCATCTGTGGCCCTTGGGCGAATGGATCAACAAGACATACCACATCACTTGGAGCGGAGGGTCGATGGAACTAGTCGATGGAAAAGACTGTCAGTTGACGCATTATAGTAGGGTCTATCGCCAATATAACATGCCGGCTGACACTATCACGATGCGCCCACGCCTCGCTTCGGAATGGATCAACGATATCTACCAGACCGACCTCTATGTGCGACTCTTTGCGCAGTCGGAAGGTGTTCTCAAGATCGAAGAGTTTCAAGAAGTCAACCGTCTTATTGCTGTGATAGTCAATGGCGTTCAGGCGGCTATCGACCACGATGCGAAGACTATCACTATCGTGCTGCCTAAGGGTACATCGAAAGCCAATATCATGAAAGCCGTGAAAGCCGCTAGGATTGATTATGAGTCGTACGACGGTTCGGTGCCGTCTTTCAATAATAAAGCCACGCAACTCACTTTTGGCGATAAGGTATATACGGTCAACTCGTCGGCTGCAGCCGACGAAGGTAGCACCGATGCTACGCTCGACAGTATCAAGATTGATGGTGTAATGATAGACAATTTCTCGCCGGCTACGCTCAACTATACCAAAGTGGAAGTGGCGTTGGGTATCCCAACGGTGACAGTAGTAACCGCAGATACGGCAGCACGGGTTGTTATTACACAAGCCACTGCTATTCCTGGTACGGCTACTATTGTAGTGACCGCCAAGGCAGGTAATACGCAGACTTATACGGTACAGTTCATTGCCGGCAGGAGCAAAGACGCTTCGCTCGCTTCGGTTGCTATCGATGGTCGTGCAGTGACGCTCATTGCCGGTGAGACAAGTTACCGTTCCACGGTCAGCAAACTGCCAACGCTCACGGCTACGGCAACCGACCCGAATGCGACTGTGTATATAGAGCAAGCCAAGGGCGTGCCTGGATTTGCGCAAGTGCGCGTTACCGCCGAGGCAGGGAATGTGACGAACTACACCTTTGCTTTCGTGATGGACCCACGCTTTGAGCCTTGTCTTGCGGCTACGCCTTCTATTGCACTCCATACGCCTGTGGCACTCACCACTTCCGAACCCGATGCGGTGTATAACATCCCTATCAAGGACTGGATCGACCAATATGTCCGTTTTGAGTTCGATGGCAATGCAGATCTCCGAGTCTATCTCGGCACATCTTGTTTCTTCGACCCATTGAACCCCGATGAGACGCTTCTTGACAGTTTCCTTGTTGCTGTACCCAAAGGCGAGAGCACTCGTTACTACGACTTTCGTCCTGACGACCTCAAGGACCTCTCGCACCGATCGCTCGATGGCACACTCTATCTGCGCTTCCGTATCGTGGGAGATGGCAACCTGACGCTCACCAACTGGACTGAGACTTGCCTCACGCAGAGTACGCTGCTCGATATCCCCTCGGAGAACACTATCGTTGCCGATGCGCGCGAGAAATATAAGATCTACCTCCCTGATTGGATCAACAAGACTATACAGGTGAAGTGGAACGGCACTTCGGCCGTTACGATGTATGTGGCAGATGCATGTAACTTCTACCTCACCGCCGATAATATCCATGTGATGCAACCCTCGCCTTACGACTTTGTGGCAGGTATCGACTCTATCACCGTTACGCCCGAGGTTGCGTTGGCATGGAATAGTTCGGTGGATGATGGTTTTGCTTATTTGCGTTTTGTCAATACCATAGCAGGAACGATCTCGATCTCCGACATCACGCCTCATGAAGGTGGTACGGCAGTAAAGAATGCGGAACAGAGCAATCTCTGCTGCTATCTTACCGATGGCGAATGGCACTTACTGGCACAACAACCGCTGCAAGTGACTATCTACACGATGGCTGGCACATTGGTGGAGACACTTAACTTGCAAGCGAATGCTCCAACCACGCTTACCTTACCGCAAGGTGTTTTTATACTGCACTCCACCGGCGGTGTAAAGAAACTAATAAACTGATAAACTAATAAACCCATAAACCAAACTCACCCATAAACCAATAAACTAATAAACCAAAATAACATGAACCGCTTGTTCCACATAGTACTTCTATTCCTTCTCGCCGTAGGCTTCGCGCAAGCGTCGTGTCTACTGCCAAAGGACTGTGCCGAGTTGCGTGAGTGCCTCAATGCGCCTGAGTATTACTGCGACTGCAAAGAGAACTCTATCGCTTTTGCTTATGGCATGGATACGGTGTTGAACAGCACTACTTGGTACACTGCCAAGTTGCTCGATCTGCAGCAGGGATTGACGGCTTATTGGTTCTCGATGGGGTCGGTGCAGATCGATATCTTCCCACTCTGTGTCTCGGATACGGCGTTGATGTCGATTACTATCCCTGCCAACAAGGCCTATAATGTGACGGCTGAGTATATCACCTCCAAACTGGAGACCATCAGCGGGGCAGCCACCTCGGCTCTTGCCAATATGGATGTGCATATCCGTGTCATACCTCATGAGGGTGTATCGGGTAGGGTAGTGATGACCTCCTACAACGAGGGTTATCACTCCACTTGCACCAATCCGTTGCCGCTGCTCTATAACACGGCTTATGTGCTGAGCAATCCGGACAATGTCTATTGTCTCACTTATACCTCTGCCCCGCAAGAGATGGCGGTTCAATGGATTGAGGCGAATAGTAATCCTGTGGATGTGGCATTGACAGTAGGTTCGTGTACGGCTGAGGCTGTGGCTACGGCGCATCTCACCGACTCTGCGCATGTGTGGTTGCCTTCGATTGCCTTGCTCAACGAGGCATACCAGAACAACGAGTCGGTCTACTTCCACTTCACAACCTCTGCTACGGGACGCATAAGGTTTGTCTCACCGCTGACGAAGGTTAGTTCGGCTATTGACACCACGATATGCCAAGGTATGACGCTGCAACTGTCTGACACGGCACTCACGCAGACAGCCGTTTATGCCGATACCTTCTATGTATCGCGCACCGACTCGCTGCTCTGCACTACCTATAACCTAACCGTCACGGCACCAACGACGCAATATGTTACGGTCACGACCGACTCTACTGCTTTCCCGTTCTTATACCGTGGACAGGGTGTGGTCAATCGTTATGGTAACTTCACCTACCTGATTCACAACGAGGGTCAGTGCGATGAACGAGTACAACTCACGGTGCAACGCCCAATTGAGCCGTCGGCCGTGAACGATGTATATTCCGAAGTGGCGGTCTATCCTACAGTGGCTTCTGTGGGGCAAGTGATAACTATTGTTACTGAAACGGCTGCGACCGTGCGAATATACGATATATTGGGTAACTTGCTCTTGGAGAAGACGGCTGCGGCTGGCAGTTCGACTGTGCAACTCACCCAACAAGGCAACTATATCCTGCAACTGACTATGGCTGATAGGCAGTATAGGACACATATAATAGTGAGATGAAAATAAACCAAATATTAACTAATTAATAACTAAGCAATAATGAAGAAACTTGCCTCTTTTTTACTGGCAATGTGTGTTAGCATTCTTTGCGCATTTGCTGGTTCTGGGGTCTCTTATTCCGACCCTATCGACTTTGACTGGACAGCGGGAAACGATTATCCTGGTGGTGGAACGGCTCTCTGGTATAAAGTCGACTTATCTTCTGTTCCCGATGACAACGATGTGTTGCTCTATCTGAACAACTTGTCGTCTACTGTAACGGCAACGGTAACGGCTGAACCGTATGTCAAACTCGGTACTATTCAGTCGCTTAACGAAGCAACCACTAAGGAGATTCTGCCTAACAAAAACTATGCAATGAATCTCTCGAGGTCGACTCTCGACATGTTGAATGTGGATATCATCTATATCCTCCTCTCTTCTGACGAGCCCGTTCGTTTCTCGGCAGAGCCTGTTGAGCAAGGTGAGAAAGACCTTGACTGCCTCAATGCACCACTCTTCAACTATGCTGGCGTCACGCAGTCGGCTGCCGAAGCATGGTACAGAGTTAGTATAGCCGATGTGAAAGCCGATGCTTCGAAGACGCTGAAGATAACGCTGCAGAACAAGTCGGCTAACACAGCTGAGGTGGTTGCCGGTGTCAGTTTCGACTGTCCTTCATCGGGTCTGACCTCGTATACCTATAACCTTGCAGGAGGTGCATCTGAGGAGAAGACAATCGACCGTGCGATGATCGACCTTATCTCTTCTGATGAGATCTATATCAAGGTGCAGACCACGCAACCTATCCTTATCAAGGCGGAGGAGGTGGCCGCTACGGTGATGCCTTCAACGGCTGTGCCGACTACGGCTATCGATTTCCAACTCAATACAGAGTATATCTGTTCCTCGGAGCAATGGTATAAGATTACGGTGGCAGACCTCTTGCAAGACAAGAAACTGGCAGAACTCACCTTGAGCAACACCTCTGCTTCGGCTGCCCATATCACAGCCGATGTGGCTATCTCCGATCCATACACCTCGCTCATCTCGCGCAGTATCACGCTGGGTAGCAATCAGATACTCGTGAAGGAACTGGCGCGTAACCTATTGAAAGAGATTGAGAACAATACGTATGTATGGGTGCGCCTCACCACGGATGCATCGATCACCTTCTCGGCTCGTTTGAAGAACCGTACCGAAGGCGATGCTTGCCGCTCGGCTAAGGTGTTCGATTGGAGCACAGGTGCTATGCAGAACGCTTCCACCACGCTCTGGTATGCTATCAGCATCAAAGATGCTAAGAGCGATACCAACAGCGATAAGGATATCCTCCTCTCGGTGGAGAACCTTGGTTCTTCGGAGGCATCGATCACTGCAGCCATTGCTTTTGCTTGCCCATGCTCGTCTACGACCGATGTGAGCCGTACCATAGCAGCAGGTGCTACGACCGAGAAACGCATTGAGCGTGCGCTCTATTCCAATCTCGAGACCGATACCATCTTTGTCAGTCTCACTACCGACAAGAACATCCGTATCACAGCATCGATGGTGCCATCGGTAGCCACACCGAACGACTGTGCTACTCCTGCCACTACCTTCGATTGGGATAATGGGCATCATCAGGCTGCCGGCAAGACTTGGTATGCCGTCGACCTTACTCCTATCTATGCGATGAACGATACGGTGCCGCAGATAGTAGTAGTGAACGAAGGTTCTGCCACGGCAACTATCAACGGAGAACTCTCGTTCGAATGCCCAGGCAATAATGCTGCTACCCGTACGCTTACTCTTGGCGCAGGCAAAGAGTTTGTGAAAGAGATTACGCGCGATATGTTAGAGTCGCTCTCTAATCCGGAACTGTATATCGGAGTCGACTCAGACCAGCCGCTGCATATCTATGTCAACCTGCAGAAAGAAAACCAAGGTCTCTCGTGCCTCACGGGTATCGACTTCGATTGGACCACAGGGCACACGCAGAAAGCCGCTTCTACGGTTTGGTATAAGATTGGGCTCACCCAGTTGAAACAGACTGCCGGTCTCTCGGCTACCTTAGGTATCGCCAACAAAGACGGCAAGGCAGGCAATGTATCTGCCGATATCTACTTCGACTGTGCAGGCTCGCCCGTGGCATCCTATTCGATGACGCTTGCTGCCTCGGGTACGAAAGAAATCAATATAGAGCACTCCGCCGTCTTGAGTATCAAACCTGATACTATCTACCTCTGCCTCACCACGGCTCAGCAAGACAGCGTCTATGCTACCACTTTCGTGGATGCTTCTATCACGCCTATCGAGGCTTGCAACGGAGCAATAGAGATAGAGTATAACACCGACATACCCCAGTCGGCTGGCGAGCAGTGGTATAAACTCTCGACCTATCAGTTGCAAAACTACACCAGTGGCGATGCAACGCTCATCATCAATAACGGTGCGGCAGAGAACATCTTCAAAGCCGAAGTGGCTTTCGAGTGCCCTGTTACCTCACCTATGACCGAACGCAACATGACGCTTGGTGCATCGAGTACTTATACGAATGTTGTTTCGCGTGAGATACTCGATAACATTGGCGGCGACACAGTCTTTGTGCGTGTGACCTCGACGCAGGACTTCACATTCCGTGTCAATATCTCTGACGAACGCGGACAGGCTTGCTCTGCACCAATCCTCTTCGATTGGGTTAATGGTAACTTGCACCCCGCCGACAAGACACTATGGTATAAGGTGACGCTCGATACCTTGCGTAATAATCCGGATAAGGACTTTCAACTCAATGTGGAGAATCGTGTCAACAATGCTATCTCGGCATCGGCATCGATCTATTTCGACTGCGACGAGGATGCACTCGTATCCTATTCTTACGACTTCAATGCCAATGAACTCAAGTCGAAGATTATCGACCGTACCTTCATGGAGCAGATGGGTTGGCCACTCATGTTGATTAAGTTCTCTTCCACCGACGGCGATGCACATATCAGTGCTAACCTCGTGGACGCCTTACCCGATAAGCGGGATACCCTCACGGTAGACACCGTCACCTGCAAAGGTAACACCGATTTTGTGGTGCTCCGTACGGGAAAGACCTACGCTGTGATATCCGATACCACATTTGTAGATAGTGTGCGCTACACCTATTCCGACGGTATGCTCACCATGCAAGGCGACTCTATCTATATCTATAATGTGCGGGTTCAGCATACAGCCCCTGCGCAATACCCAAGCGAGTTCATGGCCATGAACATCACAGCCGGTAAGGCTATCAGTGTAGCAACGGCTGAGGCTGCTATCGTCGATGCCATCAACTCTTACGCCGGCTCTGCGCCTAACCCTGTCAGTGGCTTAGACTCGCTCTATTCGCCTGTGGCTTCTATCACTTGGCAGCAGCAACTCACAGAGGGTGGTGCGTTCGTCAAACTTGATACGACCACGCTGCTCGATACACGAACCAAGTCGGTCACGCTGCGTTATCGCTTTGAGACCGAGTGCCAAGGTGGCGCCACGAGTATCGCATTGCAGATACCAACCGCCGACCCACTGCGTGAGACCGTCACCATCAACGATACGGTTGAGGCAGGTACTACCTATACCACTCGCAATGGCGGTTCGGTCACCGTTGAGGCAGACACCGTTGTGGCAGATACAGTATTCAATCTGGTGCATGACACCAAGACCTTGAAAGACTCTATCTACATCTATAACCTTTATATCTACGCCACAGCGAAAGACACTATTGCCGATACGCTCTGCGTAGGTGCAACCTATACGCCATCGGTAGGTGAAGCAGTCGTCATCCGTCATGACACGGCTTGGACGGCACTCGAGACCATAGGCAAAGAGAAATGGCAACACTACTACGATATCCATGTCTTCACGGCTCCCGAGGTGGCTGACCTGCCTGCAGAGAACGCCCTCTTGTTGCCAACGGTAGTCTGCGGACAACCTATCGCAACTGCTGCTGCAACCGACTCTCTCAAGTCGCTGCTGCTTAAGGAACAAGAGAATGGTGCTTTCACCGTTGATATAGCAGATATCCTTTGGGAAGTGCAGATAGACGCTGCTTGGCAACCTATCACCGCCACAACGCCTACTATCTCATCTGTGGACAATGTCAATATCCGCTACTCCGTCTTGACCGCTTGCGACGATAGTATCATGAGCGCTGTCTACACCCTTGCTATTGAGACGCCAACGGCCGATAATGTATCGGACTATGCCAATATGCCTGCTGTAAGCAAGTACGACGGTTGGTTGCTGATGATTAACCTCAACGAAATCAACGCCAAAGGCTGGTATCCAAGTGAGGAACAAGTCAAGTGGTATCGTGTGGTAGGTAACCTTGACGATGCTGCCAATGCCGAGGGCGATGATGAGTCCCTTACTTCGGGTTATTACTATACGAAGGGTGAAGCGCTCACGGGCGACTACTACGCTGTCATCGAGATGGCTGTCACCGAGTCGGACCCTTGTGGTGCTATCCTGCGTACCGTAACGCTCACTTGCGCTGAGGTATCGCCTGTGGCATCGCTGGCTCCGTCGGTTGTAGCCCCTGGCGAGAACATCACTATCCAAGGACTCAATCCGTTGGAGGAATATACCGTCAGCGTCTATAACCTTGCAGGTGTGCTTGTGGAGAGAGAGGTGCTGAACAGTGCTGCACCACAGACTATCACTGCACAGTCGGCACCTGGCTATTATATGGTCAAACTGCAAGGTGCAGGGCAAGAACAAACACTTAAGTATATCGTAAAATAAGGAGGAACAGATATGAAAACTATGATAAAAAATCCTATCACTACTTCTGCCAAGACTCTTCTTGCAGTAGCCTTTCTCTCGGTGCTATCGCTTCCTGCTGTGGCACAAGAGAACCAACCTACTCTTCATGCAGGCGATACGGTGGCTATCGACCGTGCTCATAAGAAATACCTGACAGGCGAGACCATGAGTACTTGGGTGTATGACTATCGCCATGTCATCCATCAAGTGGGAGGTATCCGTTTCCCGCAGGGCGTCCTCTTGCGGGGTATCAACTCGTGGGTGAAACCTGAGGCACTCCATGTGGTAGGTCCTCACCAAGAAACCGTTGCCGAACCCGCTGAAGAGCAAGTACAACAAGAAACGGCTCAATCGGCAGAGCAGAAAAAACAAGCAGCCGCACAGTCAACTATTCAGCGAGATAGCGTAGCCGAACAGGCAGCCGACCTGCCTATCTTCTTAGAGAAAGAGACGGCAGAGGCTGAGAAAGCCGCGCAGCAAGCGAAGTCGGATAAACAAACATCTGAAGGTATTGCTGAGGCAGTAGCCGACTCGGCTGCCAAGGTTGTCTCCACGGAGGCAGCCAAGGAGGTGGCAGAACAATTACCTCAGACTGCCGAGGACACGCTCTCTGGTGACGAAGCCAAGAAGGCTCGTTCCGCTCGTATGCACCGCTTCTCTATCGGCGTCCGTGGAGGTGTTGCCTCCCTCATGCATGAGACCGACGCCATGGGTAACTGGCGAGCCGGCTTCGATGGACTGCTCGACTTGCAGTATGCCTACTATGGCGGCATCAAAGAAGGTAAGCATGTCAACTGTGGTTTCATCACGGGCGTATCGGTAGGTTGGTCGCAGTCAGGACTCCGTTCGGGTGTTGATACGGCATACACTGTCAGCACCTCCGATGGAACAATCGACTACACCGTCTCAGCCGACCAAGTGGACGAACAAGATGGTCAGTTGCAGTTGGAAGTGCCTATCATGTTCTCGCTCTTGACCGACAAGGGTTTCTTCTTTAACATCGGACCAAAGTTTGTGTTGCCTGTCTATCGCCACTATAACCAAGGTATCACCACGCCCGACATCAATGCGTACTTCCAAGAGGAAGGCGTCAATGTCAGCAATGAGGTCATCACCGGTCTTGTCACCGACGACCAACTCAAGACCAAGGGCAAATGGAGTGGTAGTAAACTCAATGTCATGGTCACTGCCGAATTGGGTTATGAGTGGGCTCTACGCAATGGCGGTGCATTAGGATTGGGTGTCTATGCCAACTACTCGGTCTATGACTTGTATAAGAACGACACTTCCAACAAGAGTCTTATCAATGTCACGGCACCATCGTCGGCTTCGCCGGCTACCGTCGATGTCCTCTCGGCTACCGATACCTATACCAAGGGTCTCGGCTACTTCGACTGTGGACTCAAACTCATATACCATTTCCAGTTCCCAAAGAAGTAAAATAGTAAACCAATGTATAGCCTAAAGAAATTTAAGTTATACATTGGTTACAAACTCCTTACGAACTCCTTAGGAAGAATAAGAGACAAATAAAAATATAAAATAAATCGGATATCCGATAATGCAATTGTCAAATTGTAAAATTCAATCATGCTACACTCTAACCGAATAAAAATATTACTACTCACACTTGTACTACTCGTGCTTGCTAATAGTGCATGGGCAGGAGGATCTACTTACTATTCCCAACTCAAAGCGCAAGTATCATCAGCGAGTCCGACCGGTAGTGGTAAGGTCTATGCTGCCACAAGCAGTACGGCAACTCCAACCTATTCGGATAGTAGCACATCAGACACTCAAAGTTCTAGTACTGAAAATGAATCGAAGACATTTTACGCCTTTGCACAAGCCGAGAGTGGGTACTTGTTTAAGGGTTGGTCGTCAGCAGACAATTCAACAACTATCGCTTCAACCTCAAACCCATATTCTGTAAATATACAGTGTTCAAGTTCTAGCAGTTCTTCTCCTACAACTAAAACTATATATGCCGTCTTTGCACTTATACCTCCTACTACCCTCACTTATACCGCTCCAACAAATGGAACGTATACTGTCACATACTCCGATGCCACAATTACAATGAGTCCTGGCTCTGCTAACCAATCAAAGCAATCGAAAGAAACTATCAAACTAACCGCAACTCCTGCCGATGGGTATAAGTTTCTTCGTTATGTCAAAGTGGTAAATGGTGTTAAATCTGGCTGTGCGTTTGAGACGACTGCATCGCTTTCTTTCTCAGAGGACGCCACTGTCTATGCCGAGTTCATACCCGACTCTGCAGCAGTGTTCAGTGTTAACGGTACATTGTTCAGTGACCTTAATGAAGCCAATTCGTTCGCTGTCTCTACGTCGGCTAAGACTATAGTAGTAGTGCAAGATGGAACACTTGCTGCAGGTAACTATACCATCTCCTCAGGTGTTACACTCGTTGTGCCGTATGAAGCAACAGGAACAATTGCCATAACAGCACCAGTAAATGATAAGTCGGTCTTGTCAAATTCTACTTTCAATATCAAAGCCTTCCGCACACTAAAACTCGCAGCAGGAGCAAATATAACGGTTAATGGTGCTATCTCTGTTACTGCCGAACTGCAGTCAGGCGATGCAAGTCATAATCCAACAGGTTTTCCGTGTCGTTATACCGGAGTATTGGATATGAGCGAAGGGGGGCATATCGACCTAAACTCAGGAGCCACCCTCTATGCGTGGGGATTTGTTCGGGGACAAGGCTATTTGCAGGGAAATAATACTACCAATGTGGGAACAATCACTGCCAAAAGTGGTTCCACCGTCAAAGAATGCTATGGCTTAGGTGATTGGGGTGGTGGTAGTTATGCTTATGCAGTGGGAGCCAACGATAAGAGTTATCGCATATTCCCCTTCCAAAACTATTTTGTGCAGAATGTGGAAGTTCCATTGCATATTGAATATGGAGCATCCGAATCGTTGTACACCAATGTGTATGCTATGTCAGCGCAAAATGAGATAACAGATATTCCTTTTATAGGGAATGGTAGTGGTGTTTTGTTCCGTATAAATAGTAGCAATGGTGCGATTACTAAATGGTACGACCCGACTACCGACCGCCTGATGGTAGAAATTGAAGGTGATGCAAAATTGGACAATCTTACAATGAAAGTGTATGTATCAATAGAAGCACAAGATTATGATTTGCCATTACCAAGTAATACATATATCAAACTAAAAAATAGCAACTTATCCATTGTCTCTCCTATAAAGATGCAGGCAGGTTCAGTTATGGAAATTCCTGCAGGCTCTTCCTTAACGCTTGAAAGTAAACTATTCGTATATGACCACGACGATTGGGGAACGTATGTTCAAAATAAGTATTTTGTTTCACTACCAACCATTCCAACTCCTTATCGAAGCAGGGGTGATGGTAAGACCAATACCTTAGACGATGCACGGATTCTGTGTGATGGTGCTATCAATATATCGAGTGGAGGCGGAATATATACGACCCCAAATGGGGCGGATATCATGGGTAATCATGGGGGTACAATTACTTGGAATAGTACTCTCCCTAATGCGGCAGTAACGTATGGGTATACTGCTGGTAATGCAGTAAGTGGTTCCACTTTCTATTCTAAACTAAAGACAGAATCCATAGTCACCACTACCTGTCCTCCCGCCTGGATGCACAACAATAACAACACCTACACCCGTCCGACCGACAATACTACTTTCTATAATATCCACGGACGTTGGTTTGGTGGTACGGCAGCGAACGAGAAGGCTGACCATACATACGACTTTACCTACATCAACGGCAGCACCGATGTCACCACCGATGCTATCTATTGGACCGACATCTCCAATACAAGTCAGTGGAACAATGCCACAACCGATGGCGTCACCTATCTCAATACATGGATCGGCACAGAAGAAGAGGCAGGTGTCACGGCATACTATTGCTATACGACCTATATAGAAGGCGTAGCGCAACAAGGGTGGGTACGGCTCACGCAGATAGGTACTTCCGGCAACTATGGCGGTTCGGATAATCATATCTACACCTATCTCGATGATAAGTGGCAGTCGCTCGGCTCTACCGACTCGGAATGTCTATACGCACTCAACGGCGAACGCAAAGCCCTTGTGGGGGATACGCTGATTGCTATCACGAAGAACATTACTCCTGAAGATGGGGCTTGGCATGCTACCGATAATACCAACCAATATTTTGTTGACCTCTCCTCGGGTTACTGCCAATGGACACCCGCAACCAAAGTGGCAGATGTAGAGAAAGCATATATCATTGAAGGACAAACCTATATCCGATATGATGCCGATGGTACAGGCGAGGACTGGCTACCTGTCGCTCAAGAAACACCTTACTATTACACCCTCGACAACCAAGGGCAACGCACTTACTATGAGTATAATGCTACGGATGTAAAATGGCAACCCGCTACTTACAAAGTGAAAGTGACCGACCAAAAAGGTAATTATAAGCAGTACTTTTTACTAACGGATGCTATATCGGCGGCTAATACCGTCTATAATCCTACTGTTACATTGCTTGCAGATGTTGCTCAAACACTAACAACCAATCTCTCTATTTCGAGTGCAGTCAACAGTACATCCTATATATTTGACCTCAATGGGCATACTGCTACGCTCACACGCAGTGTATCGGGAACGAGCTTCAATGTTTCAACCCGTTTCTTTCTTATCTCCTCATCGGGTACTGCTGTCGCTATCAAAGACGGTTCAGCATCTCAAACCGGTGCTATCATCTGCAAAGCACAGGGCAATGGATATGCTACAGGAATACACCTCGCTGCTGGTACTCTCACCTTAGAAAGCGGTAAACTCTATGTGGAGAATAGTAGTGTGCGCAGTGCAAATACCAATGCGTGTGCCTATGGCGTCTATTCTGCTGCGGGCACTACCTTCAATATGATAGGTGGTACACTTGAAACAGCAAGTGAGTACTATAGTTATGCTGTTGTGGGTGTTGGTTCTACGACAACTCCTTCCTCTATCAATATCAAAGGCGGAACTATCAATGCCAATGCCTATCAAGATGCACGAGGCGTTCATAGTGCAGGAAATATCAATATGAGTGGTGGTACGGTCAATGCTACTACGATGCCTATGTTCTCTTTTACGGTTGGAGGACCTAATGCTTATGCTGTATATGCCAACTCCTCAGCAAACGGCACAGAAAGCAATGCTTATCATAGTAAACTGACACTGACTGGTGGTACTATCAATGCCACAACGGCAACATATAATGCCTATGGTGTCTATGTGACAGGTAGTGCAACGACTTGTATTGCCCGTACCGATTATGCCAATGTATCATCGGCTGAGGCTGTAATAAACGGAGGTACAATCAATGCTACGGCAAAAATAAACACTGCCTATGGTGTCTATGTAAAAGGAGGACACAATACGACTGCTTATAGCGAGGAAGCCAATGTGAAAACGGTTATCAATAAACTCACCGTCAATGCCACAGCATCTTCAACAGCCTATGGTATCTTTGCTGCGGCAGAAATTGATGATTATTATGCAGGCATTAAGTATGGCATCGTTGAAATTAATGACTGTAATGTGACGGCTACAACCACCACTTCTAAGAATGCCTACGGCGTCTATGTAGTAGGAGCAACTAGGATGCTGAATGATACGACCTATATGCAGATTTCAGACGATAAAAAAAGGACTTGGTATACAGATAATATCAGTGGCACTGCAAGCAATACCTATAAATACCAATCGGGTTATTATGGCACAGGTGCAAAAGTCACTATCAATGGTGGTACTTTCACGGCAACCACTAAGACAGAGGGCGCTTATGCCGCATTCTGCTCAGGCTCTTATCTTGCAGGCGGAGAAACGGAGTCAACCATTAAGGTTCAAGGGCAAGGCGAACTGACCATACATGGCGGTACTTTCATTGCTAACGCTGCTACACGCAATGCGTTTGGTGTAAATAATAGTGGTACAACTACTATCGATGGCGGTACCTTCAGTGCTACCACCACTACCGATAATGCATACGGTGCGTATGCTAATGTAGGCACAATAAATATCTCCAAAGGTACCTTCAATGCGATTGCCAATAAAGCAAATGCGTATGGTATTTGTGCTGCGGGTTGGATTGATACCAACCGTGGTATCCACTCGCATGCGGTAGTTACTGTGGAGGATGCCACTGTGACGGCTCAGACGAAAACAGATGCCAAAGCTTTCGGAGTTTATGCAATAGCAACTAATGCCGAATTGACACAAACCCAATACGATAAGCGTTCTAATGATAATAAGAAGTACTATTTCACCGAGACGTCCTCTGCCACTATAGCACCGTATTATCGTTACCGTATCGGCACTTATGCCGAAGGCGGCGAATTG
This sequence comes from uncultured Clostridium sp., assembly GCA_963651555.1. GTDB lineage: Bacteria > Bacteroidota > Bacteroidia > Bacteroidales > Paludibacteraceae > Colicola. The sequence continues at coordinate 30,811 of CAVJQD010000002.1, forward strand.
ATTATCAATGGTGGTACGTTCAATGTGGAAACGGCAACCACAACAGCCTTAGGTGCGTATGCCGAAACGAGTAGTCTTGTACGCACAACCGAGGTGGGACGAGTATGCTATGGCGAGGGCAAACTGACCATCAATGGCGGTACGTTCACTTCGAAATCCGGAACTAAGAACGCTGAATGTGTCCGTTCTTATGGTAATACTACTATCAATGGCGGTACTTTCACCGCAACGGCTACCACAAATACTGCAAAGGGCGTATGTGTAATAGGCGGTAAGACTACCGTCACTGCCGGTACCTTCAATGCTATTGCTACCACCAACACCGCCTACGGGGCGTATGTCACAGGAGAAAACAAATCCGAATATGGCTACAAGCAAGAAGGCGAACTCATAATAAACGGAGGTACATTTAATACTGAGACCCAAGGTGGTTCTACGGCTTATGGCGCGTATGCAACTGGTGCTTCCTGGAGTGGCACGCCTAGCCAAGTGACCGGTGCTTCTGCAATGTCTTTAGTTGCAGTAGGAACGCTCACTATCACCGATGGTGTGTTCAGCACGAAAGCCTCGAATAACAATAGCGTCTACGGCATTGTTCTTAGTGGCACATTCACGAAGAATACGGTCTCTGCTTCACCCAAGGCAACTATCTCGGGCGGCTTCTTCAATATCAATGGAGCGACGACCAACTCGGCTGCTATCAATACTTCGGCTACTGCAGCCAACTGCTCTATCACGGCAGGGCACTTTAGCAACAAGACAAACTTAGACAAGTATATCCCATCGCCGCTGCATGCAGGCAAGTGCAACGAACCGCAGTATATGGATACCTATCCTTATGAAGTGAACGACTACTATACTCTTACATGGGATGTCACGGGCGGTACTCTCTCGGGTACATACACCTCAGGCGAAGTGAAGTATGGAGCAACTATTGTTGCGCCTACTGTCGATGCTCGTACGGGGTATGAGTTTATTGGTTGGGATAAGACCATTGCTTCTACTATGCCTGCCGAGGATGTTACCTATACCGCTGTTTGGAATGAGATAGTGGGTTCTCCTCTTGATATCATCAGTTGGACAGTCGACTCGTTAACCATCAACGCCTCCGGCTTCACACTCTCAGGGTGGCCCTATACTGTCAATGGCACTACGTATGGACGAGAGAACGCTACCGCTTCGCCAAAGTGTAGTGCCGACCGCACCATCACTATCCCGTACACAGGTAAACCCGACGAGAAACTGACTATCAAGGTAACCAATAAAGATGGTTCGGTGTATAACAGCAACACCTACATCATCCCGCATGTCTACACCGCCGATGCTACTCTCTCGGGCACTACTGCCAATAGCGTTGTCTATGTCAACAAAGGTAACCTCACTATCAATACAGCCACTTCGCTCTCGGCTATCTATGTAGCCCCTGCTGCCGAACTGACCGTCGATGCCGCACTGACTGTGGTTAACCTCTATCTGCGTACCAACGCTTGGGAGGCGGCTATTCTGCAGAACAACAGCACTATCACGGCAACGAATGTCTACTATACGCGTATCGTAGCCGACAAGTCGCAGTACTATCAGTTTGCGCTGCCACTTGCCTCGAATATCAACGATGTGACCCTATCCAACGGCAAGCCTTGTCCGTATAGCAATGCTTGGTTGCTGAAGAGTTATAGCGAGTCGCTACGTGCCAACCAAGGTGTCATCAACACAGCGGCTACATCTAACTGGGAAATGCTGGATGCTACAACGAGTACTATCGAGGCTACCCGTGGGTATGAACTCTACTCGAACTCGGCATTCTATCGTGAGTTCTACTTCCCCGTCACCTTGCCGACTTCCGAGACCAAGTCATTGTCTGTCTCCCACACCGACGGTACTGCAGGGACTGCCCATGCAGGGTGGAATGCACTCTGCTCGCCTCTGTTAGGGAAATATACGCAGACCTTTGCCGATATATCTGATGCTGTCAAAGTATGCAAACTCTTGCCGTCCGGCTTATACTTGCAGTATATACCCGAGGTTATCTATCCTGCTGTGCCGTTCTACTATCAGGCACCGCAGACGGGTTCATTAGACTTCTCGGGCACAGAGTTAGTGCAACGAGCACCTCGTTATACAACGCATTCGTCGCTATCCACACAGTGGCTCCGACTCATGCTGCAAGACTCGGTAGGGAATAGGCTCGATGAGACGAGTATCTTTATGCATCCCGATAAGTTCACACTCGACTACGAGACAGGTTACGATGTAGCCAAGCAGTCGCTGCAAAGCACATCGGCAGTGCTCTATTCGCAGTTAGCCTGTGGCTCTTTAGCCTTTGCGGCTCTGCCCGATAGCGTGGCGGTAACCTCTATCCCAATAACCGTCTATGCCGCCCAAGAGGAGAACTACACCTTCCATCTTGCCGACAATGATTATCTCGACCGCTTGGAGTATGTCTTCTTGCAGGATACCGAGATGGGTGCTATCATCGACTTGCTAACGAGCGACTATGAGGCACTGCTCCGTTTGGGTACGACCACGAATCGATTCTATATCTCGTGTGTCTTCTCGCACGAACAGGATATCACAACCGATATCGATAACGCCATGCTTAGTCCGTCCGAAAGTGAGGTGCAGAAGATACTCTATAATGACCATATCTATATTCTCCGAAACGGAGAGGTATACGATGTGACAGGTCGACAATGCGAAATGAGATAAGGCTATTAACGGAAAAGAACAGTAGAGATGAAGAAACGAAATCATATAGCCTTATTGCTCATTATACTTCTTGCGGGAGGCCTCGTAATTGCCTGTTGTGATAGAGTGTCGAATAAAGTTAGACACCATAATCATCAATGTCCGACCTACACTCCATCGGGCAATTATGCACAATCAGACCCAAACACGGGTATCTTAGTGCCAATGCACTCGGTCAATCGTGGATTGCGCCATGCGGCTTCCGTTTATCGCCCCAAGCAGCAGAGTAGGGCAGTGCAGGATAATACTTACACCTCTCAGGGTTTGGTGCAGTTGTCTTCTCAGGCAACGCACTCGTACGGCACGACCGCTGCAAGCAGTGGTGCAGGTATCAGTATGGGTAGTGCAGACGGTAGCAATAGCACCTATACAGGTACATCTTCTTTTGCAGGTATATCTGCTTATTCTGCCTTGGCAGCAAGGCGGAAGACTACAACGCCGATTTTGGCGTATGTGTCCTCGTATGCAAGCACTGCCTCGAGCAGTACACCGAATAGCACTATCCGCCGAGTAGCACCATCTTACGATGGCGGCTACAATGGTGAGACCTACACCGATGGCGATGGCACTACTTGGACTTGGTCGGAGGAAGATGGGTGGGTATCAAGCATAGCCGTGGGTACAACCAAGATTGAGAACGGCAATGTCTATCGTTGGAACGGCAGCGCGTGGGTGTTCGTCTCTAATCAGTTAGACCCGACTGTTCCTCTTGGCGATATCCCCGTGCTCCTGCTCCTTCTCTTTCTAACCGCCTACTGTCTCAAAAAAAACGCACCAACGCGCAGTCACCAATATGTAATCACCAACGTGCAAACCACCAACGTGCAAACCACAAACGTGAGCTCAGCGAACCACTAACATGAAATCACAAACGTATAACCACCAATATGAAATCACTAACATGCAATCACTAACACACAGTCACTAACGCACCTCCTTCCCCTCGTGCGTCAATTTTTACACATTTTTTGCCAATCCTACATTGCAAAAGACAGAACAATGCGTTACCTTTGCAGCGTTGAATAATGGAGTAGGGAATAGGGATATACTCTCGCTTGCCTCTCTATGCTATTCTTACGGTTCGGACTGCTTAACTGTTTGATAGATAGTAATGTTAGAGACATTCTACAAGACACACGATTATCTCTTAGAGCATCTTGAGGTACCTGTTCATCGCTTGCTTATGCAAGAGATTGATTGGCAGGACCGCCTCATTGCTATCAAAGGCTCTCGAGGTATTGGCAAGACCACTTTCTTGCTCTCGTATGTAAAGGACTACTATGGTTCTTCGCACGAGTGTCTTTATGTCAACTTCAATAACTTCTATTTCTCACGGCATACCTTGCTCGAGTTTGCAACCGAGTTTGTTAAGCAAGGCGGCAAGGTCTTATTGCTTGACCAAACATTTAAGTACGAACATTGGGCAGAAGAGATTCGTGCTTGCTACGATACCTTCCCCAATCTGCATATCATCTTCTCTGCATCACCTATCATGCGGCTTACCGAGGAAAACAATCCGCTGCACGATGTAGTGAAGATGTACAACCTGCGTGGACTCAGTTTCCGCGAGTACCTCAACCTGCAAGCAGGGCAACAGTTTCCTGTCTACACTCTGCGCGACATCATGCTTCATCATGAGGACATAGCCAAACGCATCACCGATAGAGTAAACCCATTGTGGTATTTCTCCGACTATCTGCATCATGGCTACTATCCTTTCTTCCTTGAGAAACAGAACTTCCAAGAAGCCCTACTCAAAACCATGAACATGATTCTCGAAGTGGATGTACTCATGATTCGGCAGATAGATGTGTCTTACCTGCCTAAGATTCGCCAGCTGCTCTATGCTTTCTTGGAGAACTCTCCTTGCCAACTCAATGTGTTGAGTCTATCGGAACAGTTGGGCGTGTCTCGTGCCACCGTGATGAACTACATTAAGTATCTCAAAGATGCTCGTCTGCTCAATATGCTCTATATGCCCGATAAGCAGTATCCGCTCAAACCACAGCGCATCTATATGCAGAACACCAACTTGCTGTACTCGCTGCCAACCCGCGAAGTAGAGCCACAAGCCGTTGCCGAGACTTTCTTCTACAATGCCGTGCACGCCAATCATAAGGTCAATGCCACCGACCACAACGCACTCTTTGTGGTAGATGGCGTCAACTACTTCAACGTGTCGGTGCATCAGTCGAACAAAGCGTCTTACCGCATGACGGCTATTGCCGACCTCAAAGTGGGAGAAGGCAACAAAGTACCACTATGGCTATTCGGATTCTTATATTAACTATATATAACTAACAATACAATAACTAATTAATAACAAATTAATCAAGTATGAAAGAGAAAAAGTTTATGACTTGTGATGGTAATGCTGCTGCTGCGCATATCGCGTATATGTTCACAGAGGTGGCTGCTATCTATCCTATCACGCCGTCATCGCCAATGGCAGAAAATGTCGACGAATGGGCTGCTGCTGGACGTAAGAATATGTTTGGCGAGACCGTCATGGTTCAAGAGATGCAATCTGAGGGTGGTGCTGCAGGTGCAGTACATGGCTCATTGGCTGCTGGTGCACTGACCACAACCTTTACTGCATCACAAGGTCTGCTGTTGATGATTCCTAACATGTACAAGATTGCCGGTGAGTTGATACCGACAGTTTTCCATGTATCGGCTCGTACTTTGGCTAGCCATGTGCTCTGTATCTTTGGTGACCACCAAGATGTAATGGCCTGCCGTCAGACAGGCTTCGCTATGTTGGCTGAAGGTAGTGTACAAGAGGTTATGGACTTAGCAGGTGTAGCACACCTTTCAACCATCAAGAGTCGTGTTCCTTTCTTGAACTTCTTCGACGGTTTCCGTACTAGTCACGAATATCAAAAGATTGAGGTAGTGGATATGGAAGATCTCCGTCCATTGGTAGATATGGAGGCTTTGCAAGAGTTCCGTAATCGTGCTTTGTCACCTATGCGCCCTGTGATGCGTGGTATGGCAGAGAACCCTGATGTATTCTTTACTCATCGTGAGAGCTGCAATACCTACTACAATGCTGTTGCCGACATCGTAAGCGACTATATGGATAAGATTTCGGAGATTACCGGTCGTAAGTATCGTCCATTCAACTACTATGGTGCTGCTGATGCAGAGAACATCATCATCTGTATGGGTTCTGCTTGCGAGACCATTCGTGAGGTGATCGACTACGAGGCTGCTAAGGGCAACAAGAAACTGGGTATGATTAACGTACACCTCTATCGTCCTTTCAGCTTGAAGTACTTGAAAGAGGCTATCCCTGCATCGGTTAAGCGTATCTGCGTACTCGACCGTACCAAAGAGCCAGGTGCAAACGGTGAACCTTTGTATCTGGATGTAAAAGATGCACTCGACGAACTCGGATTGAACAATATTCTTGTTGTAGGTGGTCGTTATGGCTTGGGTTCAAACGATACAACTCCTGCTCAGATGTTGGCTGTATACGAGAACCTCGCATTGCCAACTCCAAAGAACCACTTCACACTTGGTATCAACGATGATGTAACCTTCACTTCTCTCCCAGTAGGCGAGGAAATCGCTATGGGTGGTAAGGGTATGTTCCAAGCTAAGTTCTATGGTTTGGGCGCTGATGGTACTGTTGGTGCTAACAAGAACTCAGTAAAGATTATTGGTGATACTACCGACAAATACTGCCAAGCATACTTCTCTTATGACTCTAAGAAGTCGGGTGGTTTCACATGCTCGCACTTGCGTTTTGGTGACGAACCAATCCATTCAACTTATTTGGTAACCACTCCTAACTTCGTAGCATGCCATGTTCAGGCTTACCTGCACATGTATGATGTAACCCGTGGTCTGCAGAAGAACGGTACTTTCTTACTCAATACTATTTGGGACGGCGAGGAACTCAAGAAGAACTTGCCTAACAAGGTTAAGAAATACTTTGCCGACAACAATATCAAGGTTTATTACATCAACGCTACCAAGATTGCGCAAGAGATTGGTTTGGGCAACCGTACCAACACTATTCTCCAATCTGCATTCTTCCGTATCACAGGTGTCATCCCTGTAGAGAAAGCCGTTGAGGAGATGAAACACTTCATCGTAAAGTCTTACGGTAAGAAGGGTGAGGATGTTGTAAACAAGAACTATGCTGCTGTTGACCGTGGTGGTGAGTATCACTTGCTCGACATCGACCCAGCATGGTCTAACCTCGGTCCTGATGCTAAGCCAAACTATGGTGAAGAGCCAGAGTTCGTAACCAATGTCGTTCGTCCTATCAACGGACAAGACGGAGACTTGCTCCCTGTATCTGCATTCAAGGGTATCGAAGACGGTACTTGGCCATCAGGTACTGCTAAATATGAGAAACGTGGTGTATCAGCCTTTGTACCAGTATGGAACGCTGAGAACTGTATCGAGTGTAACAAGTGTGCTTATGTATGTCCTCACGCTTGCTTGCGTCCATTCGTAATGGATGAAGAGGAAGTGAAGGGCTTCAATGGCGTTACTCGTGAGATGAAGGCTCCTGCTGCTCTCAAGGGTATGCACTTCCGTATGCAAGTAGGCGTTATGGACTGCCTTGGTTGCGGCAACTGTGTGGATGTCTGCCCAGGTAATCCTAAGACCAGTAAGGCTCTGTCGATGGTTCCATTGGAGGGACAAGAAGCTGAGGCTGAGAACTGGAACTACTGCGAAAAGAATGTGAAGAGCAAACAAGACTTGGTTGATATCCAATCGAATGTCAAGAACTCACAGTTTGCTACTCCTCTCTTTGAGTTCTCGGGTGCTTGCTCGGGTTGCGGTGAGACTCCTTACTTGAAACTCATCAGCCAACTCTTTGGCGACCGTGAGATTGCTGCTAACGCAACGGGTTGTACCTCTATTTACTCTGGTTCAGTACCTTCTACTCCTTATACAACCAACGAGAAGGGACATGGTCCTGCATGGTCTAACTCCTTGTTCGAGGACTTCTGCGAGTATGGTCTCGGTATGGAGATTGCACACCGCAAGATGCGTGACCGCCTCGCTGCTCTCTTTACAAAGGGATTGGAGTGCGAGTGCTGCTCCGACGAGATGAAGGCTATGTTCAAAGAGTGGCTCGACAACAAGAACAGTGCAGAGGTAACCAAACGTCTCTACGAGCCTATCGTGGCTGCTGCTGAGGCTTGCGGTTGCGATACCTGCAAAGAGATTCTGAAGTATAAAGACCATATCGTTAAACGCAGTCAGTGGATTATCGGTGGTGATGGTGCTTCGTATGATATAGGTTACGGAGGACTCGACCATGTTATCGCTTCGGGCGAGGATGTTAATATCCTTGTTCTGGATACTGAGGTTTACTCGAACACCGGTGGACAGGCTTCGAAATCAACACCTCTTGGTGCTATTGCTAAGTTTGCTGCAATGGGTAAGCGTGTACGTAAGAAAGACCTTGGTATGATTGCTACCACCTACGGATATGTATATGTTGCTCAGATTGCAATGGGTGCTGACCAAGCACAGACCTTGAAGGCTATCCGTGAGGCAGAGGCTTATCCTGGACCATCGCTTGTTATTGCTTATGCTCCATGTATCAACCATGGCTTGAAAGCAGGTATGGGCAAGAGTCAAGCAGAAGAGGCTAAGGCTGTAGAATGTGGTTATTGGCATCTATGGCGTTACAATCCTGCCTTGGAAGCAGAGGGCAAGAACCCATTCTCGCTCGACTCGAAAGAGCCTAAGTGGGATAAGTTCGAAGACTATCTGAAGGGAGAGGTTCGTTTCGCCAGTGTCATGAAGCAGTATCCTAACGAGGCTGCCGAACTGTTCGAGGCTGCTAAGGAGAATGCACAATGGCGTTACCGCTCATACCAACGTATGATGCAAACCACTTGGGAGTCTTTCAAGGAGAAATAAATTGAAGTCTTCTAAGGAAAAGTAAATTGACCCTCAAGCCGCAAGGCTTCAGTAAATAAGAATCGGTTGTCTAACTCACATTAGGCAGCCGATTCTTTGTGTGTGATAGGGGGCATTTATGCTTCTGTGGGTATGTTTTGTGGTGCCTAGTAGAAATCTCGTGTTGAGGATTATCCGAGAACTCAATATATAGCTTTCTTTTAATTTCTAGTGAGCGTAGCGAGCAGGAGTTATATTGTGCAGCAAACAGGAGCTATATTGTGAGCAGACACTTCTTTTTATTTCTCTTGCACGCAGTGCAAGCATGAAACCAAAGCACAGGAACTGCGAGTAGGAAGCATAAAAAAAAGAAGTGCGCCAACTATGTTAGTGCACTTCCGTCGATTGTGACCTCGGAGGGGCTCGAACCCTCGACCCACTGATTAAGAGCGAGTTACGATATTTTGTTGTCTGTTTTTTGCACTTTTGGAACGGTCAATTCTACTATTGCCGTTAATTTCTAAATAAGGTACTGTTAAATATTATTTACTTTTATTATCTTTCTTTTTCTCTATTTCCCTGCTCATATATCCTTTCTCGGGGACCTCTATATCACATCTATAAATACATCTTTTTTCTCGGTTACATCTATATTACCTCTATACTACATCTATATTTTCCCGATTGCTTCCTCTATTTTTTTTATTCGTTGCTCTAAGTTTGCAAGGGTGGCATTGTCTGCTGTGTTTGTTTGTGTATGTATATTACCAACGCCACGGAGTAGGTAGTCGGCTGATACATCGGGACAGAGCGTTGCGATGGCGAGCATGACACGCACATCTATATTAAAGTGTCCGTTCATCTGGTTGATGACCGTAGAGCGGCTCATACCTGCCTGCTTGGCTATGGTGTCGAAAGTCAAGCGGTATGTGCGTTTGATAGTTAGTAGCCGTTCGCATAGTGCAGCGGATGCTGGCGTGATGGCGGTATTGGTATTCAT
>CAVJQD010000002.1:41544-54043 GCA_963651555.1 uncultured Clostridium sp.
AAAATGCTATACCTTTGCAGCGTGTTTCGGTAGAGTTATAGAGCGAGCCGACATGAGGGCAGTCAGTAGAGGCGTCTGCTGATGGTCAATAACTCAAAAAAGTATAGCGTGTGTTTCAAACAAATTGGCGTTCGGATGAAACCTGCTGCAAAGATACGGATTATCTATAACTCTACCAAAAAACACTTCACAAACAAAGAAAATAGATATGAACGAGAATTTCAAAAGTAGAAAGTGGCTGATGAGCATGTATGTCGGCGAGTCCCGAGTACTGCCAAATAGCCTGCAAGAGTACAAGAATCTTAAAAGCACCTGCCACCAATTAAAACAGTTAGGCGAGGGCGAGTGGAAAGTAAGAAAAGAGATTGAAGTCTCAAAGTGCAGTTCGTTACTGCCTAAGGAGATAAGAATCGTAGATGGTTGGAACTTTGTAAAGCGCATACCGCTGACCGGTTACACACTGGTGGAGCGGGTAAGATAAACTCCAAAGTGTTGGAGGCTTCTCAAAGAGCAGGATGGTTGTCATGATGTTTTATTCACTAATCGAGTTACTTCTTCGGGGTCTCCCTGCTCCCCCATCTGTTCGGGTAGTTTAGTGGTTGAATGCAACCATCTCCTATAGTAGAAAGGTTGATTGGTTGCGACGCAGGTTCGATTCCTGCCCCGAGCACTAACATTAAAAACAAAGTAATATGAATATCGGTGGTAACAAAGTAGCGGCTAAGGAGGTCCCTCTATCGGATAGGACATTTATCATAGGAGATGCCGAACTGATGGGGTACTTAGGAGTAAAGATAACGGAAGCACTACATAGAAAGTTTTTTCACAACGGACTGAAACCCTCCTCAGTGATAGGTAGAACAAAGTACTACCGAAAAGCAATGGTAGATAGATTTATAATTCAACACAATGAGAATAACTAATAATAACTATAAAAGCAACACGATTATGAAAAGTATGATTCAAGCAGCCATGTATGGTATGGCAGGAATAGTAGGAGTAGTCCTGCTGTCTGGCGAGTGTGAAAGCACACTTGCACTCATTGTAACAAAGGTTATAGGCATTGCCCTGTGTGCTCTAACTTTGCGGGCATACAACAACGGCAAGTTCGATTGCCTCAAAAAGTATTTTACCAATGAATAAAGAGGATATGTACCATGAAGCAATGGAGGCAACTACTCCCGAGGATATGGAGTATGAGATGTACCTTGCAGCAATGGGTATGATATAGGACAAACAGCATAAACCGACAGAAACCGTAAGGGGTAGGTCGGATGCCTAATAGAACTTAAATCACAGTGAGGTCGCAGGAACTACCGCTGTTTTATATAGAACTATCTAATTGACTTTTACTAACATATTAAAATCTTAGAATTATGAATGAATTTAATCATGCGTTCGACATTCTCGTAGAAAATGTCAAAAGAGACCTCGAAGAGGGCAAGTATTTTATCAATGATTGGGGCACGTATATACTGAGTGATGAGTGCCATGTGCAACCGACAAGTAGTGGAAAATTAGTCATTACTCTGTATGCAGAATCTCGTAGTCTTGCAAAGGAACTCGAGAAAAGACAAGACCTAAAAGATGCAGACAAGAAGATGGAACAGGCTCGTACATTGAGAGCAAAGTGGGGCTTATAAATTATACGGCAATGAAAGAGTTAATTGATATACAATATCGGTTGAAAGCACCGAAAGATTCTGTAAACAATAAATATTTCAAGTATCGTACAACAGCAGGCATCTTAGAAGCCGTCAAGCCGCTACTCAAAGAGTATAACATGTATGTCCTCCTATCCGATGATATAGCAGCGGTAGGCGGTAATAAGTATTTCTTAAAAGCGACTGCAAGTTTATATAGTGCAGATGGCACTATGGTAGCACAAACCTCCGCCTGTGCAGAATTGGACAAGTACCAAGGTATGTCATGCGGACAAGCCACGGGCGCCTCATCATCATACGCAAGAAAGTATGCACTTTGCGGACTATTCGCCATCGATGATAGCAAGTATGACCCTGACACACTGCCGGATAACGCACAAGCCATGGATGCAAGGGACTTCATGTTGAAAAACCCAACAGGGCTGACTGCATATTGCGAGATGTTCAAACACTCCAAACTGGAGGAGTTCACACAGCAGGAACTGGTGGAGTGTTATAACAGATTAGTAGCAAAAGGACATATTAAAAAGTAAACGATTATGATACAAGAAATGGAACAAGCCGTAGTAGCAATAAACAGCGGCAAGGTAACAAAAGAAACAATAGAGCAATATGGCAAGGCTATTGCCGACAATGTACTCGTTGATGGTATGATAGACCCACTACAAGCAAAGGTGTATATCAAAGCCATGCAGGCAGTACTGGATATTGCAGAAAAAGAACTGCAGGGTGCAGCACTTAGTGCAGCCGAGAAGTATGGTCAAAAGTCTTTCGCTGCATTCGGGGTAGATGTACAGATAAAAGAAACCGGCATCAAGTACGACTACACAAGCAGCCCTGAGTGGGTGGCATACAACAAGGAGATAGAGCAAATGAAGTTGCACCTCAAAAGTATCGAGTTAGAACTACGAGGCGACAAAGACAACCCTATCCCAAGAACAAGCACCACACAAACAGTAATAACATTCAAAAAGAACTAATCTAAAAGCATACAATTATGGCACAACTAAAAGTTTATGGTAAGGTGGCAGAAATCTACCAACCGCGCACCGGAGAAACGAACGGCAACGCATGGAGTACTTCTTACTTTCTCGTGTGATGTGACCGCTCGCAAGTGGGAACGCAATGGTAAAGCAGGTTACACGAATAATATCCGTGTATGGAAAGTAGAAGACGGTGACACTCGTAACGCAACCCCTGCACCTGCACAGCGTAACAATACTCCAAATGTGGTAGGCGGTTATAGTCAGCCTCAACAGCAGGTACAAACGCAGGCGCCTCTGCAAGACCCAACGGGAGAAGTTAGAGACGAGTTACCATTCTAACAAATAACTAAACACAGCATAATCGCAACCCATAAACGCAAGGGGTAAGGTTGCACAAAGCACAACGGAAAAATATATCATTCTACCCGCTGTTTTATTATAAACCACGATACAAGAGTTCAACAATGTACAGCAATTTTGTATTCAAGAAAGAGTGGTACGAGATTATAAAACCTCTACCCGACAAGACTTTTCTCGAAGTGATGGATGCTATATGTGGCTATGTATTCAATGACATAGTCCCCGACTTGGACAAAGCATCTGCCTCTTATATGGCGGTACAGTTTATCATGCGTGAGATAGACGCAGACAAAGAGAAGTATAATAGCATCTGCGAACGCCGTGCTGAGGCAGGTAGAAAAGGCGGGCAAAGCCGTGCGAACCAATCGAATACACCTGTTGTAGCAGAGCCTACCGAGCAGCCTACACAACAGGAACAAGTGGAACAAACGGAACAAAACAAGCAAAAGCAAGCAAAACAAGCAAATGCTTCTTTTGCTTCAACCGACCAAGCAAATCAAGCAAATGCAAGCAAATGCAAGCAAAGCCAAGCAAAACCAAGCAAATCAAGCGAGGAACTCTTTGAGATAAAGGATAAGGATAAGGATATAGGAGAAAATAATGATTTTCTTTTTTCTCAAGATAGCGAACATGATGGCTGCGTGACCGCTGCCGAAAAAAAAGAAAAAGAGATTGAGGAAATATCTCTTTGCTATCTATCCAACGGCAAGCCTAACGCCTACAAAGAAGCGCAAGCGTTCTACGACTACAACGATGCTCTCGGTTGGGAACGGACTATCACCCGACAAGACGGCTCTGAGGTAAAACAAAGAATCCGAAACCGTGTAGCCTACGGCAAAGGGTGGAAGACAAAAAGCGAGCAGTGTTTTGCTCCTGCAGATGGCGTACTTATGGCGGACATAGTGAGGGACATTGGCTACGACAAGGAGATAGTCAATAACTTCCGTGGCTACCAAAACAAAGACGGCACGACAGTAGTAGTCCTTTTTGCAACTGGCAACGCCTGCCAAAGGTTCTGCAAGTGGATAGAGAAAAAGGACGACAACTACAAGTTCTTTGCAGCCATACAGACATCCTATCCGAACGCAAAGTCGGTAACACCACAACCCATAGCAGCAGTAATAACATGAAAAACTTACAGCATATCCGCAAGGTAGATGGGATAGTACAAGACCGTGAGAAGTTACTCCGCTGGTTCAACAAGTATCTCGACAAGATGTCCGATGGGGAACAGATAATCGAGTTTGACGATGTGGAACGAACACAAGCGCAAAACAGGTACTACTGGGTAATACTCGGCATCATGGCACAATCGTTTGGGACAACACCCAACGAACTGCACGAGTATTTCAAAGCCGAATACCTGCCACAACAAGAGTACTTCACACTCATACGGCTACGCAAACTAACATCCACCACGGAGCAGACCAAAGACCAAATGACGAACTACCTCGAAAGAGTTATACAGTTCGCAGCGGAACAAGGTATCATGATACCCGACATTGAGGAATATAAACATAACAACTAAAACACAAACATTATGGAAAGAACAGAATCACAGCGGAACATCATCCGCCGTTACCTACTCAAAGGCAACACCATCACACCACTCGAAGCACTCGATATGTGCGGTTGCTTCCGACTTGGAGCAATCATCCATGTGCTCAGACGACGCGAGGGTATCGAGATTGTAAAAGACCAACCCGAGGCACCTGAGAAACCGTACGCTCGCTACTGGATAGACAAAGGCTGGCTACATCGCCACTTTGACGAATACAAACATTATCTCTAACTTCTAAATCTTACAACAATGAAATACAATGGCGTAAAGTTCAACGACTTTGAAATACATCAAGGAACACTGAAGACCCTCCGAGAGATGGGCTACAAAGGCAGCGGAATGCTCTCCGAAGTACTGCCGTTCGTTGATAGTTGCTTCCGCTTTGGTTGCTTAGTAGTAGACCAAGATGACAGTCCTACCGAACTAACTTGCTACGCAGGTATTGGTTATGAATTTACCTGCGAGTTGAAAGACTACCCAAACGAGGAAGCAATGTGGAACGATTGGATAAACCAAACGGTTAACGCAATATTGAAAAAGTGCGGCGACCAATGGGAAGAGGATTATACCGTTAGAAAGTATAGCGACTCCTGTGGACCATACTCTTGGCTGACAGCAGAACCCTCTAACTATTACAGCCTCTGCGAAAGGTATCTCGGATATTTATAAACTGACTAAAAAACACAAGCATTATGAAAGAAAACAATATCACACCCGACACACGGGTAATGTTACAGACGATTGGCTATAACTCTGACGGCAAGGACTTGATAGATGCCCTAAACTATCTGTACAAAGAGTACAAAATTGCAATCACCACCCATGCCTATTCTGATGGCAAGTTCGCATACATCATCAAAATAGATGGTTTGGAGAAAGAAATAGGTGCACGCACCGACACGCTCGAAGCAGCAATCAACTGTGGTATTAGAGTGGCGTGCTGGGAGTTTATAAATTAAAAACAATAATGATATGGACACAAACAAATTTGATAAATTTTTTGTGCCGTTCGAGACGGCAAAACGGCTGAAAGAAGCAGGGTATCCGCAAGAAGTAGACTTTACAGGTTGTGTATACACATTACCACATGGAAGGTTTTATTCTCAATTAGACATAGATATAGCAAGGAGATGTTCGAATGGTGAACCTATTGCAGCACCCACCTATCACGAAGTCCTCTCGTGGCTCGAAAGTAAGGACTACAACGCCTGCACGCTACCCATTGAAAAAGAGTGGGTAGCGATAGTGAACGGTGAGTTCGTAAGCAAACAACGCTATGCGAGTCGAGAGAATGCGCTGCGCCTCGCTATCAAGTTCGCTCTCGATGATATGCGGAAGAAGTTTAACAAATAGAAACAAACATGGCACAATCACAATCCACATCGCCAATCGATTACGACATCGATGGCGACCGACTAATCTACATATCCAATGTAAAAGGTTATATCCATGCAGGTACATTCACTCCAGAGTTGCAGCACATCTTCAAGAAAGCCTACCAAGCAACACATGACGGCAGGCGACATTCCCATCCAAGACCCGACTGCATGATTCTGCTCGCCGACAACGAGATAGTCGCTATTAACCGCTATCTCATGGGAAAAGACACTGTACTCGACCTGCATAACATCACGAGCACAGCCAAACGCAAGCAGAACTTAGGAGAGAACTTAATAAACTATCTAAAACAATTCATGTAATAATGAAATAGAAAGAACTAAAACTTATGAATCATGAAACGGAAATCATCAACTAAATCATCAACCAAAGAACAGCCTATATATCTGCACGAGATATGCGACACTTGTGCGCACGCAACTTTCGACTACAAGTTCCACAACCTCTCTATCTACGGCAAGCCGACACTCGTCATCTGCGACCTCCAGCCGTTCCCAAAGATAGTGGTAGGCACAAGAGCATGTAGCGAGTACAAACCAAAGCGATGAAACCCGATGCGTACGAGCAACGAATAGCCGAGCAGGCGGAGAGGGCAACCAATCCGCTTGCACGGTATAAGCCGAAACATAGAATCTACTGCCCTATATGTCAGCGAGCAAAGATGGTATTTGCAACCAAACACAAAGCCATTCTGTTTATACGATTCAACAAAGACAAGTTCACTATTGACGGCTACAAACCTCGTCGTGCCTACTATTGTGTAGGCTGCATGGGGTGGCATCTAACACATCGAAAAGACCTATCCGTCAAGAAAACATACGAAAATAACCCCACTAAAACTATGTCCATTCCACCAAACAACCCCCTATAAAATAGTAGCAAAAGCAACAAAAAAAGTATCAAAAGTAAATATCTACATCCGGCAGCAAGTGTTATTTTTGCGCCCAAACACATAACGAACACTTAAAACCAGATAGATATGTTTCCATGGGGTACTATAGTAGGATTGGCAGGGCAAGCCGTCAGTGGCATTGCTTCTGCATACAACAATAAGAGAACGCAGGCAGCAGCCGATGCCGAATCGGAGTATCAGCAGGCATATTATAACGCCAAAGCCAACGAAGACCCACTCGCACGCAGCGAGAACGCACGGCTCCTCAATGAATACGACCGCAAAGCACAGCAACAGATAGACAACGCACAAGGAATTGCCACCATCACAGGAGCAACACCTGAGTACATGTTAGGTGTGCAGAAAGGCGTAGCAGATGGTAGGGCAAAACTCATGGGTACTATGGCAGGCGATGCAAGCGAACGTAAAGACAAGTACGAGGATAAAGCCGAGACGGCACGACATCAAAAGATACTCGATGACCAAGAGCGCAGAGCAGCACGCAATACTACTTATGCCAACCTTGCAGCCAACGCAGCATCCGCAGCAGGGTCTATCATTGATTCGTACCAACCAAAGCCTCTGCAAGAAGAAGTAGCCCCCCTGCAAGCACCACAACAAAAGGTTGAGACGGCTACTCCACCTACCACACTCGACAATGAAGTTGATAAGATGAACACGCAACTCGCAGCAATAAAGAACCGAATATAACATCCCTACACTATGGCAGAAGTAAAAGACGAAAATACCGAGAAACTCGAGGAGAAAGCAGGAGAGACTGCATCTACTTCTGTATCGGCAGCATCAACGCTACCTACACAAACACTCAAATCCTCCTCCACCACGCACCATGGCGACCAAACGCAGACCACGCACCATGGCGACCAAACACGCACGCTGACTCGCACTCCTAAGACTACAACAACTACATCATATAGTACAAGTGGATTCCTGAACCCCGACGGCACACCCAACACAGATGCGCAGAAAGAGTTTGATGCGGGTAGAGCCGAACTGCAGAACGCCTACCATATCGACCCCGAGTCGGGTAAGGTGGATAAGAAATACATCACCGAGATAGTAGGCGTAGACCCAGAGGAGATGAAGCGCAAGAGAGCGCAAGAGATGCGCCTCAACCAATCCAAGCAGAAAGAATCGGCATTATATAACGCACTTGCAGTACTTACCGACATGATGACCACAGCCGGAGGTGGCAATGTATGGAAACGAGATGCCGACAAGCATGCCAAAGATGCACATGACGATAATATCAAACTCGAAAAGGAGCAGGCAGCCGAGGATAAAGGGATAGCAAAAGCCATGAACGCATCCGAGCAGGCTTATGCAGCAGCAGTGGCAGCACTACGAGATAAAGTAGGCACTAAGTATGGCGCAAAGGTATCGGAAACGAAAGAGGTAGGTGGAGACACCACGGAAAAGGTAGTACGAGGCAACGATACAACCACCATCAAGCGTGGCAATGATTATACTACAGGTAGAAAGGAAGTCGCTGCAAGTGGTAGTGGTAGAGGTAGTGGTAGTGGTAGTGGTTCGGGGAGTTCCGGTCTTGCAACAGTCAAGATTGGAGCAGTAGGCGATAATGGTCTAACTACTTACGACTTCCATATTAGAAAAAGCGATTATGAAGCGTTAGGGCGATACTTATCCACTTACTACAACGGTCTTACCAATAGTCAACGAAAAGGAGTAGACGAATTACTTGCATCACGAGGGATGCACCCAGATGCCAAAACGGGTCAGTACACGGGAGCAGACATACTATCGAGTGGCATAATAATAGACGACCCTGCAGTCATAAACGAGTACTATAAGATTATAGACGGAAGCACAGAATACACCCCCGAGGGCAAGAAACGAGTTAAAGACGAGATGGCGAAATATTTAGTAGACTACTCTATACATATTATGCCTAATTCGTATACGAAGGGTTCTCAATCTTATAGCGGAGCAAGCAGCAAGAGTAACAGCACTTCAACATCAAGTGACAATATAATGCCCGGCATATCGGGAGCAAGCAGTAATACTAATACCGACGACAATACAATGCCGGGATTAACAACCGCAGGCAAACAATAAAGCAGCAACATCATGGCAAACGAACAAGACACATCTGCCGTATTAGGCAATGAAGAATCTAAGAAGTGGTTATATAAGAAAATGACCGATTCCGGTTACAATGTCGGAGCGGACTATGAAACCTTTGATAAGGCCCTCGCCAACCAAGAGAGCCGTGATTGGCTGTATGATAAAGCGCAGAAACTCGGACTAAATGTAGGCGATAGTGTACAGTTCAATAGCCTAATGGGGTACGGAGAGCAGGAGAAGCCTGCCGAACCGATAGAGGAGCAAGACGTACAAGAGCAGGCAACAACTAATCCGAGTGTGAAAGCCAACCCTGCACCTACCAATGCAAAGGAATATCAAGCCAACCTTGCTGTACAGTATGAGGATGCAACGCCATTGCCAGAGAGTGTGAAAGCACCGCAAACGCAGGTAGTAGAACGAGAGAGAAAGCCGGAAAAGAAATCTCTATGGCAGCGTATAGGAGCAAACGACCCCTATACAAGCCAAACAGAACATAACTTAAAGAAACAAGCAGAGGAGGAGCATCGTGCGAGAGTAAATAAAGCATCACTTACCCTGCCCGAACAAGACAGAGAGCGGGAGAATAAGATACGGGAGGAGGCTATTGAGGGTATGTTCAGAACACCTAATTCTGTAAAAGTAACGCCTAATCCTGAGACATTCACATACGACCCAACAATCACAAAGGGAGACTTCCGACTATGGGACGGCTCGACGCCTGCCAACCAAGACAAGATAGACAGCCTCAAAGCAGAACGCCCATCCTATCTCGCCCGAGAGATAAAGTCTCCACAAGACATCTATATCAACGCAGCCGAGGCATGGTCTGCCAACACCCCCGAGGGTAAAGCCGCACTTGCAGAACTCGAAAAGAAAACAAAGGACTTCCAAGAGAAGATAAAGAAAGATACCGAGCAGCATATCGCACAACTGCAAGAGCAGGTCAATAACGGTTCGCTCACGCTGCAAAAAGCGCAGAAAGCAGCCAACGATTATGTAGCCAACATGCAGCAGATAGCAGAGAACGAGACTGCGTTATACCAAGGGCAGTTCATGATGCAGAGTGGTGAGGCTAACAAAGACTACATCGAAAAGCAATTGAAACTTTTAGGGAAAAGAATCACGAACGAGACTATCAAAGAGATAGAGCAAGAACTTACCCCTAAAATAAAACAACTCACCGAGGAGCGACAACAAGAGATACAAAGAGTGTGGAATAGCGGCGCATCCAATGGAGGCACCTATGGTGCTATTGGTGCTGCGATGTCTGCAAACACTGCAACTAACTCCAAGAAAGATGCCGAATTGGCTCTGTACAAGCAGGCAGAAATGTATCTCCATGATGCCAAGAAAGTAAGTGAAGCGGCTCAAGAGAAGAAAGGTTTTTGGGCAGGTTTCGGCAATGCACTATCCGACCGAGACACATGGGACTTCGGTATCAGCCAACTTGTCCGCTCTTCCGAACTCAAATACATCGTTGAGAAATACGACAAAGGTGGAAACCTCACCGATGCTGAAAAGGCACTCATGGATGCTGCCATCACCTATATGGCTGCAAGCGCATACAACTCAGAGGACCTCACCCGTCGATACAAGATGGGACAGACAACAGGAGAGAGCCTGCCGTTTATGTTAGAGTTCATGGTAATGCCTGTTGAGGCTACCAAGAACAAAATAGCAGAGGGCATATTAGGCTATGGTCTCAAAAGGTTTGGTACAGCAGGCGGCAAACTCATCGGCAAACGAGTAGCAGCAGAAGTAGGCACGCTTGCGTTGGGCAACTTAGCCGCAGCAGGAGAAGTCACCGCCGCATTCGGGGTGCCTAAGATTGCAGAGGGCACTATCAGTCGCAAGACTGGTGACATACTAACAGATATCGACGACAATGGAGACCTCGTCTATGCCGGCAGAGCAAACAAGCAAGGCACGGCAGAGGCATTATGGAACTCCACTGTTGATACCTATGTAGAGAACCTATCGGAGATGGTGCTCACATCATTAGAACCCGTCAAAGCATTTGCAGGGACGAGCAAACTATTCAAGCGGCTATCAAACACGCAGATAGCACAAGCCCTGAGCAAACTCGAAGACACCACCTTTGGACAGATAAGAAAGAGAGCACAGTTTGGAAGTTATGTAGAGGAGGTAGGCGAGGAATACCTCGGGTCTCTCTTGAAATGGGGTGCCTCAACCGACATCAATAGCGCAGAAGAAGCAGGTCTATCACTCGACCAACAGATAGACACATGGTTAGGTCTTGCACCTACATCTATATTCTTTGGAGGTGTAAGCCTCGCACAGTATGGTTATGGCAAACTGACTGACCATATCGCTGTAAAGGACATGAAGAAAATACTCAGCGACCCTGAGATGCAGGAGCACTTCAAAGGTGTGCTCACAAGCGACAGTTCGGAGAAGTATAAAGTTGAAGCACACGACTTCACGAAAGCACTCATACAAAGCAAAGACTATACCGAAAACGAGAAACGAGCAGTGTTAGGTGCGCTATACTTTGGCTATCGGCAACAACTCGCTCATGAGGCATTGCTCGAGAAACAAAAGCAATACCAAGCACAAGAGCATGGAGAACAGCCACAAGACGGACAAACCCCACAAGGAGGAGAGCAGGGCAACCAACAGCCATCTGCCATCCGTACGCAAGTGGAGCAATCTGTGATGAACAACCAAGTCAATAAGGACAACAACTATGTCTATCATGTGTCCCGAGCAGACGACCCATCGAGACAAGGCTATATCGTCAGCGGCAATGTGGAGATAGACATCACCGACCCTACTGCACCACGCATAAGTAACAACGATGTCGTCACAGTCAAGTACGCAGACGGCATGATAGAGCAGATACCTGCAAAGGACCTCAATATCACTTCCACGCCTATCACGGCACAAGAAGTGATAGATGCAGCCGTGGCGAAGTTAGAAGCCATCGAACAAACGCACCAAGTATTCCACGAGGGACAGCAGGTATCACTCACACAAGACGGAAACACCTACACATCACGAGTAGTAAGTGTATCTGACCAAGGCGTTG
Organism: uncultured Clostridium sp.; assembly: GCA_963651555.1. Taxonomy (GTDB): domain Bacteria; phylum Bacteroidota; class Bacteroidia; order Bacteroidales; family Paludibacteraceae; genus Colicola. Next base: position 53,561 of record CAVJQD010000002.1, read on the forward strand.
AAGTAGAGATAACAGACCCGCAAAACAATGTCACCACGACTATCCTACCGCCTGATGTCGCTCTTGCTAACCTGCATCCAGTTGAGGAGCAAACACCGCAAGAGAACCCACAAGGCAACGAGCAAAGCAACATAGAGATATACCAAGCCGACAATGGAGAGCAGATGGCGATAAGACGCAACGCTGACAACGCCATGACGCTTGTAGATGAGCAGGGTAACGCATTCAAAGACGACAACGGCAACGAGGTTACCATGTCGCAAGACGAGTTCAATGCATACACAGCCGAGAAACAACTCACAAAGGTTGAGGTCCCTGAGCAAGAGGAACAACAGCAGGGTAACGAGGAGCCTCTGCAGAAACAACCAGTCAAGCCCGACATCGACAACATGGACGCCAACACCTTAGGCACAGCCGCTGTCGAGTACATGAAAGGCGACAAGAACACCGCCAAAGCCTACCTACAAGCCGAGAAAGACAAAG
>CAVJQD010000003.1:0-51585 GCA_963651555.1 uncultured Clostridium sp.
TGCCTTTCACTCAGTCACAATGCTCGCATTGCTCCTTCGTTCAAGCCAAGCATCTCCTAAATAAAAAATCACAAATCATCTCAAAAGCAATTTTTAGAACATTACCCCCCTAAAATATGAAAAGACATTATAAGATTATTGCGGTTGTGTTGTTGGTTGCCGTTGGGGCTTATTCCTTTACATTACTTGAGAAGAAGCCTATGCAGTCGACAGAACAAGCAACGGAGACGGCGAAGGTTCGGTATGAGATACCTACCCTACATAATGGTCAGCCGGAGCAAGTCATTGAGCATTTGGGTTATACGGTGAGTTATAACAGTGGTTGGATGATTGCGAACTGGGTGGCATACGAGTTGACGAACTTTGAGACCGATGGTGAGGCTGAGCGCCAGTCGAAGAAGTTTCAGCCAGACCCTCAGGTTGTTGGGGCGCGGGTGACGACTCAAGATTATACGCATTCGGGATATGATAGAGGGCATTTGGCACCGGCTGCAGACATGAAATGGAGTGAGAAAGCGATGGAAGAGTCGTTTTATATGACGAATATATGTCCGCAGAACCACAATAATAATGCAGGCGACTGGAAGTCGTTGGAGGAGCAAGCGCGTGATTGGGCTCAGGCGTTCGGTAGCATATACATCTGTTGCGGTCCGATTGTGGCGGCTAATCCACCGCACATAGGCAATGAGCACTCGATTGCCGTGCCAGAGTCTTTCTATAAGGTCTTTCTACGCAAGAAAGGAGACACGTGGGCGACAATAGGTTTTGTGATGCCCAATGCAGCAGGTTCTCGTCCACTGATGACGTATATGCATACAGTGGATGAGGTGGAAGAGATGACAGGTATCGATTTCTTCTCGGGTTTGCCGGAAGAGGTGCAGCAAGTGGTTGAAGCGAATTATACTGTGGCGGATTGGACGGTACACAATTAACAGTTAACTAGCTCTGCACTGTCTAATGTTGCACAATTGCCTTGCAACTTTACTACTTATTCCAAAGGTTGATGTCTTCTTTCAGGAGAGGTTGTAGGTCGGCGGATGAGACGAAGATATCGGTTTCACCATAGGCGTAAGGAGCGATATCATACGGGTTGAAGTGCCACGACATACCATCGGACTGAATACAGAAGTTGTTATTCGGCACGATATTATCTTGTTGATAATCAGACTGAATAAGGTCAGCCTCGGAATGTAGCGCCTCCGATTGTTCAACTAAGTTACGACGAAGCAAAGCCGTCAGTTGGGTTTGATAACCATCGGCAAAGAGCGTCTCTTCCTCAATGAGTGAACCATTGTTGAGGTCGTAGTTATAGAAATAGCGGGTATTGATGCCATGTGCGCCACCCATGTAGACATACTGCTCAACGCTATATGCGAGGATGTTACCTACTTGTTCCATGATTCGTGCCGAGATGTATATCTCTTCGCTGAAAGTGGGTCGGATGTCCATCTCGTCTTCATCGGAAGGCATCTGTTCGATGGGTTCTTCACCGAGCATGACGAGATTCTCCTTGTTGCTTGCTTGGTACTCTTCTTGGTTCATGCGGATGTATTCCCACATAGCTTTTTCTGGATCCATAGTGGCAAAATGCTTGCCATAGATTTGCTCCAAGATATTCTCTTGAATAGGAGCAAGCACGCTGTCGACGGGCAGTTTTGTGGGTATCTCCATGTCTATTTCCACAATCATACTGTCCAACTTATCGTTGGTTGGATAGATTACGTCGGAAGCCGTGTACTGCCTTGTTTCCATTTCTGCCTCTTTATGACAAGCGCACATAAGGACAAGCAGACTCATTAGGAATAAAATCTTTTTCATAACGTGTGTATTTGATGGCGCAAAGGTAGGGAATTTTTTTCGAGAATCATGCAAGTTGTAACATTTTTGATTACCGATAACTACTACAAAGAGTTGAAACGAATGCCTGCTGTGTAAAAAAAGATGAAAGACGCTGTCGGACAAATATACTCCACTAAAGCTCATAAGGAGCATTAAATCTTTCTCCATTAAAACTCATTAAAGGACCATTAAAATCTGACACCATTAACTGCTCAGTATCAATAAAAAGGAACTAACTATTGGAACAAAAATTGTCAAATAGCAGTCAAATATCCTCCATTAAAGCTCATTAAAGGACCATTAAAAACTTAGTCAGACACCATTATCTGCTCATTATCGGCTAATAGCAATGGCGTTTATGAACAGATATTAGTATAAACACGAGAGGTGATGTTTTTGGCATCACCCCTCATGTTACTAATTATGTGAAAGAATTACTCTTGTTCTTCGTTATCTTCATTCTGGATAGCCTGAAGATGCTCATACTCAGCCTTGTTGTGTACGACCAACTTAGCGAACTCGCGTTGACCAGTACCAGCAGGGATAAGGTGACCGCAGATGACGTTCTCTTTCATACCCTCGAGGTAGTCGACCTTGCCATTGATAGCGGCATCGTTGAGTACCTTGTTTGTTTCCTGGAAGGAAGCAGCGGACATGAAGGACTTCGTACCAAGGGCCGCACGGGTGATACCTTGCAGGATCTGTGCAGATGTTGCAGGCATTGCATCACGTGTTTGAACGAGGCGTTTATCTTGACGTTTGAGGGTCGAGTTCTCATCGTGCAGAGTACGAGGAAGAACGATTGCACCAGCCTTTAATTTCACGCTATCACCTGGATCGACAACTACTTTCTTACCCCAGATACGGTCGTTCTCCTCCATGAAGTCGTTCTTATCAACGATTTGCTTCTCCAAGAAATTGGTATCACCTGCATCGATAATCTCGACTTTGCGCATCATTTGACGCACGATGATTTCGAAGTGCTTATCGTTAATCTTCACACCTTGCAGACGATAAACGTCTTGTACCTCGTTGACGATATAGTCTTGTACTGCGGTAGGACCTTTGATAGCCAAGATATCGTCTGGCGTTACAGCACCATCGGACAGAGGCGTACCTGCACGGACGAAGTCGTTCTCTTGTACAAGTATCTGCTTGGACAATGGAATGAGATATTTCTTCTCTTCACCAAGACGCGATGTAACAGTGAGTTCACGGTTACCACGTTTGATTTTGCCGAAGGTTACCTCACCATCGATTTCACTGACGATAGCAGGGTTCGACGAGTTACGAGCCTCGAACAACTCGGTAACACGTGGGAGACCTCCGGTAATATCGCCTGCTTTACCAACAGTACGAGGAATCTTAATCAAGAGGTCACCTAATTTTACTTTCTCGCCCTCTTTAGGCACTACGTGCGCATTGATAGGCAAGTTGTAAGTATGAAGTACATTGCCACTCTTATCAAGGATGACAGCAGATGGCATCTTCGTCTTATCCTTAGAATCGATGATGATCGTCTCACGCAAGCCAGTAGCCTCATCGGTTTCCGTCTTAGCGGTGACGTTCTCGATGACATCTTCGAAACGAACAGTACCTTCACTTTCGATAACGATAGTAGCGTTGAATGGATCCCAATCGCAGACCTTCTGTCCCTTTGTATAGGCTTTACCATCCTCAACATAGAGTTTGGCAGCGTAAGGGATATTGAAAGTGGTAAGAACGACACCCGTCTTTTCGTCACGAAGACGAAGTTCTGTTTGACGAGAAACGACGATGGTTTGTGGTTTGCCATCCTCCATAGCCTCAACGGTACGGAGTTCGTCGAGTTCAACTATACCATCATATTTCAGAGTATAACTACTTTCTGTTGCAACGTTACCAGCGACACCACCAACGTGGAATGTACGAAGAGTCAGCTGTGTACCAGGCTCACCAATGGACTGTGCAGCAATGACGCCGACAGCCTCACCTTTCTCTACAAGACGACCCGTAGCTAGGTTACGGCCATAACACTTAGCGCAGACGCCATGTTTAGATTCGCAAGTGAGCACGGAACGTATCTCGACAGACTCGATAGGAGAGTTCTGAATACGTTCAGCAGCATCTTCACGTATCTCCTCACCAGCCTTAACGATGACTTCGTTGGTAAGTGGGTCAACCACATCATGCACACTAACACGTCCGAGGATACGGTCGTAGAGCGATGCAACAACATTCTCGTTCTTCTTTATCTCGGTTGCCGTCAAACCACGCAAGGTACCACAGTCTTCTTCGGTGATGATGACATCGTGCGATACATCGACAAGACGACGGGTCAGATAACCTGCATCGGCAGTCTTCAGAGCGGTATCGGCAAGACCTTTACGAGCACCGTGGGTAGAGATGAAGTACTCCAACACGGACAGACCTTCCTTAAAGTTAGAAAGAATAGGGTTCTCAATGGTCTGACCACCTTCAGCACCAGCTTTTTGAGGTTTAGCCATCAAGCCACGCATACCAGACAACTGCTTAATCTGCGCTTTAGAACCACGGGCTCCAGAGTCCATCATCATGAACACGGCATTGAAACCTTGGTCGGCAGCAGCCATCTCTTTCATCAAGACTTGAGTGAGGGCATTGTCGACATGAGTCCATGTATCAATAACTTGGTTGTAACGTTCGTTATTGGTGATAAGACCCATATTGTAGTTGCCAGTAATCTCTTCGATTTCGGCATTACCTTCGGCAACCAATTTGTTTTTCTCCTCTGGAATAATGATATCGTTCAAGTTGAAAGACAAACCACCTTTGAAGGCCATCTTGTAACCAAGGTTCTTGATATCATCAAGGAACTGAGCAGTACGAGCAACACCACAAACTTTGATGACCTTACCGATGATATCACGAAGAGTGTTCTTCTTGAGAACCTCGTTGACATAACCAACCTCGGCAGGTACATAGTGGTTAACAAGGATACGACCAACGGTGGTGTTAATCAACTTGGTTACTTGCTTACCATCTTCGATATCTTGAGTACGTACAGTTATCTTAGCGTGCATATCTACTTTCTTCTCGTTAAGGGCAATCTCTGCCTCTTCAGGAGAATAGAAGATAAGACCTTCACCTTTGGCTCCAGCACGTTCCTTGGTGATATAGTAAAGACCCAAGACCATATCCTGCGAAGGCACGGTGATAGGTGCACCATTGGCAGGGTTCAAGATGTTATGCGAGCCGAGCATCAAGAGTTGTGCTTCAAGAACAGCTTCGTTAGACAAAGGCAAGTGCACAGCCATCTGGTCACCATCGAAGTCGGCGTTGAAACCGGTACAAGCCAATGGGTGAAGTTGGATAGCCTTACCTTCAATCATACGAGGTTGGAAAGCAAGGATACCGAGGCGGTGCAATGTCGGGGCACGGTTCAGAAGAACAGGGTGTCCTTCCATGACATGCTCAAGGATATCCCATATAACAGGGTCTTTGCGGTCGATGATCTTCTTTGCAGACTTAACTGTCTTTACGATACCACGCTCAATAAGTTTGCGGATGATAAACGGTTTGTATAGCTCGGCAGCCATGTCTTTAGGCAGACCGCACTCATGCATTTTGAGTTCAGGTCCAACCACGATGACGGAGCGTGCAGAGTAGTCAACACGTTTACCTAACAAGTTCTGACGGAAACGACCTTGCTTACCTTTCAGAGAGTCAGAGAGTGACTTCAAAGGACGGTTAGCATCGCTCTTGATGGCAGTAGCCTTACGCGAGTTATCGAGCAATGAGTCGACAGCCTCTTGGAGCATACGTTTCTCGTTACGGAGGATGACTTCAGGTGCCTTTATCTCGATGAGTCGTTTCAGACGGTTGTTACGAATGATGACACGGCGATAAAGGTCGTTGAGGTCAGAAGTAGCGAAACGACCGCCATCCAATGGTACGAGAGGACGTAGGTCTGGTGGTGTAACAGGGATAATTTTAAGAATCATCCACTCTGGTTTGTTACGTTCACGCGATGAACGGAAAGCCTCTACAATCTGCAGACGTTTGAGCGCTTCATTCTTGCGTTGTTGTGACGAATCACGACTTGCCTTATCACGCAGCTCGTAGGACAAAGCATCCAAGTCGAGACGGACAAGCATATCGTAGATTGCCTCTGCACCCATCTTTGCGATGAACTTCTGAGGATCAGAGTCGTCGAGAGCTTGGTTACCTTCTGGAAGACGGTCCATCAAGTTCAGGTACTCGTCTTCGGTAAGCAAGAGGTTATCTTCTACCACTTCTTCTTCGTTCACTTTCTCGTCTTTCATGACGCCACTTTGAATGACGATGTACTTCTCATAATAGATGACAGCATCGAGTTTCTTAGTAGGCAAGCCAAGAAGGTAACCCATCTTGTTAGGCAGGGAACGGAAGTACCAGATGTGGGCAACAGGAACAACCAATTGGATATGTCCCATACGCTCACGACGCACTTTCTTCTCGGTAACAAGGACACCGCAACGGTCGCAAGTGATACCTTTGTAACGAATACGTTTGTATTTACCGCAGTGGCACTCGTAGTCACGGGTAGGTCCAAAGATTCGTTCGCAGAACAAACCATCACGTTCTGGTTTGTAAGTACGATAGTTAATTGTCTCAGGTTTCAGCACTTCACCTTTTGAAAGTTGCAGAATCTCTTCTGGTGAAGCAAGACCAATAGAGATCTTGTTGAAGCCTGTCTTTTTATTATCTTGTTTGAAAGCCATGTTTAAATAATTTACTAATTAACGGTTCACGAATCTTATTCAAGTTTGATGCTCAGTGCAAGTCCACGCAACTCGTTTATCAAGACATTGAGAGACTCTGGGAGTCCTGGAGTTGGGAACGGTTCACCTTTGACGATAGCCTCGTAGGTACGAGCACGACCTGTGACATCATCGGACTTAACGGTAAGGATCTCTTGGAGCACATGAGCAGCACCGTGTGCCTCAAGTGCCCAAACCTCCATCTCACCGAAACGTTGACCACCGAATTGTGCTTTACCACCAAGAGGCTGTTGTGTGATAAGGCTGTACGGACCAATAGAACGAGCATGCATCTTATCATCAACCATGTGGCCTAACTTCATGAAGTAGGTAACACCCACAGTAGCTGGTTGGTCGAACATCTCACCGGTACCACCATCGTAGAGATAGGTTTTACCAGCACGAGGCAGGCCAGCTTTATCGGTCCAATCGTTCAAGCTATCCATGGTGCAGCCATCGAAGATAGGCGTAGCAAATTTAACACCTAATTCTTTACCTGCCCAACCTAGCACAGCCTCAAAGATCTGACCAAGGTTCATACGAGAAGGCACACCTAGTGGGTTAAGCACTATATCGACTGGCGTACCATCTTCCAAGAACGGCATGTCTTCTACACGCACAATCTTGCTGACGATACCTTTGTTACCATGACGACCTGCCATCTTATCACCGACACGGATCTTACGTTTCTTAGCCACATAGACCTTTGCCATCTGCATGATACCATTTGGCAGTTCATCACCGATGGTGAGGTTGTAGTTATTACGTTTGAGCTCTGCGTCATACTCTTTGTACTTACGCAGGTAGTTAAGCACGCACTCCTCTATCAGTCTATTCTTCTCGGAGTCGGTTGTCCACTTAGACAACATTACCGAATTATAGTCGATCTGCTCAAGACGTTCACGAGTAAATTTACTTGTCTTAGTGATGACATCAGTACCCATAAGGTCTTTAACACCGGCAGAGGTCTTACCCTCAGTGAGTTTGAGCAGTTTAGAGATGAGTTGCGACTTGAGTTCAGCTACTTGCTGTTCGAACTCTGCCTGATAAGCAGCCAATTTCAGCTTATCGTCCATCTTCTCCTTGCGGTCTTTAACGGCTTTTTGGTATAGACGTTTGCCAATGACAATACCTGTCAATGAAGGAGTAGCTTTCAATGAAGCATCCTTTACATCACCAGCCTTTTCACCGAAGATTGCCTTCAATAGTTTCTCTTCAGGACTTGGATCACTTTCTCCCTTAGGAGTAATCTTACCAATGATGATATCGCCAGGAACGATAGGCGCACCTACACGAATGATACCATTCTCATCGAGGTTCTTCGTAGCCTCCTCACTGACGTTTGGTATATCAGATGTGAATTCCTCCAAGCCACGTTTTGTTTCACGCACTTCAAGAAGTTGCTCAACAACGTGAACAGAAGTAAACATATCCTCACGTACGATACGCTCAGATAGTACGATGGCATCCTCGTAGTTGTATCCTTTCCAAGGGATATATGCTACTTTAAGGTTCTTTCCCAATGCCAACTCACCGTTCTCTGTAGCGAAACCTTCAGTCATTATCTGACCTGCCACCACATGATCGCCTTTACGCACAATAGGGCGCAAGTCAATTGTAGTGTTTTGGTTGGTCTTTTGGAACTTAGGCATTGTATATTCCTTGACAGCAGAGTCGAAACTAACGAACTCTTCTGCCTCAGTACGGTCGTAGCGGACACGGATATGGTCGGCATCGACAAAGATGACCTCACCAGAGCCTTCGGCGGTAATCTGTGTGCGAGAGTCTTGTATCAACTGGCCCTCAATACCTGTACCAACAATAGGTGCTTCAGGACGTAACAATGGAACGGCCTGACGCATCATGTTTGAACCCATCAAGGCACGGTTAGCATCATCATGCTCCAAGAATGGGATAAGAGCAGCAGCGATAGAGGCGATCTGACTAGGAGCTACATCCATAAGGTTGATACGTTCTGGTTCAACCACAGGGAAATCAGCCTCATAACGAGCCTTGACTTTATTATTAATGAAGTTACCCTTATCGTCGATAGGCGCATTACCTTGAGCTACATAGCTCTGCTCTTCATCTTCAGCCGTCATATAGACGATACCTTTATCTGAGAGATCAACAACTGCATCATTGACCTTACGATAAGGTGTCTCAATAAAGCCTAGACGATTGATCTTTGCATAGATACAAAGTGAAGAGATAAGACCGATGTTAGGGCCTTCAGGCGTTTCAATAGGGCAGAGACGACCATAGTGTGTATAGTGAACATCTCGAACCTCGAAGCCAGCACGGTCACGGCTCAAACCGCCAGGACCAAGGGCAGACATACGACGCTTGTGAGTAATCTCGGCCAATGGGTTCTGTTGATCCATGAACTGCGACAAGGCGTTCGTTCCGAAGTAACTATTGATGACGCTTGATATGCTTTTTGCGTTGATCAGGTCGGTTGGTACGAACACCTCGTTATCGCGTACATTCATACGTTCGCGAATGGTACGAGCCATACGAGCAAGACCCACACTGAATTGGTTTGCCAATTGCTCACCCACTGTACGTACACGACGGTTGCTCAAGTGGTCGATATCATCGACTTCAGCATTCGAATTGATAAGCGCAATCAAGTATTTGATAATCTCAATGATATCATCTTTTGTAAGGACGCGGATATCCATATCAATGTTCAGGTTCAACTTACGATTGATACGATAACGCCCTACCTCGCCAAGGTCATATCGTTTCTCAGAGAAGAACAAACCATTGATGAGCTCACGTGCAGTACTATCATCGGCAGGTTCTGAATTACGCAACTGACGATAGATATACAACACGGCCTCTTTCTCGGAGTTGGTCGGGTCTTTCTGCAAGGTATTAAAGATAATACTGCTATCGTTAGCCGTTGTACCTTCTTGATGAAGAAGAACAGATTTTGCACCTGACTCAATGATGGATTGAATATTCTCCTTGGTCAGTTCTGTCTCGCGTTCGAGGACAACCTCGTTACGCTCGATGGTTACTACTTCACCTGTATCTTCATCGACGAAATCCTCGGTCCAAGCCTTCAATACACGAGCTGCCAGTTTACGACCAAGCACTTTATTAAGACCTGCCTTACTTACTTTGACTTCTTCTGCTAGGTTGAATCGCTCAAGGATATCCTTATCGCTCTCGAAACCGATAGCACGAAGCAGAGTGGTTACCGGCAACTTCTTCTTACGGTCGATGTAAGCATACATCACGTTGTTGATGTCGGTAGCGAACTCAATCCATGAACCACGGAATGGGATGATACGAGCGGAATAGAGTTGTGTACCATTCGAGTGCTTACTAGTTCCAAAGAACACACCTGGCGAACGGTGCAATTGGCTTACGATGACACGCTCAGCACCATTGATAACAAAGGTACCCTTAGGAGTCATGTAAGGTATGGTACCCAAAAAGACATCCTGAACTTGTGTTTCAAAATCCTCATGATCAGGATCGGTGCAATATAGTTTCAGTTTAGCCTTGAGAGGTACACTATAGGTCAATCCTCGTTGTAGACATTCATCAATAGAATAGCGTGGAGGATCTACATAATAGTCAAGGAATTCGAGTACGAAGTTATTTCTCGTATCCGAGATCGGGAAGTTCTCAGAGAACACCCTGAAAAGCCCCTCTTTACGTCTTTGTTCTGGCGACGTATCGGTTTGGAGGAACTCTTTGAAGGACTGTAATTGTATCTCAAGAAAGTCTGGATAGGGTATCTGCTTCTTCATAGAAGAGAAGGTGACTCTCTGAGTTTTTTGTTTTGAAGCCATGAATGATATATTGAGTGGGAAGTAATGAGTTTATCTAAATGCAGAATAAGCAGCTTACTGTGCGTTTACATATTTTAATACTTGTCCATTGTTACATATTTGGTTTTATATAATTTTTACATTCACTGGATAGTGAGAGAAAAAGGTCTAGAGCCCCCTATCACTAGAGAAGCTCTAAACCTATATACGAAGTTGTGTTATTACTTCAACTCAACTTCAGCACCACCGTCTTCGAGGACTTTCTTGAGTGCTTCAGCGTCAGCCTTAGCAAGACCTTCCTTGATTACAGAAGGAGCACCGTCAACGAGGTCCTTAGCCTCTTTCAAGCCGAGACCAGTTTGCTCTTTAACCAACTTAACGATAGCGAGTTTTGCAGCACCTGCAGATTTAAGAACAACATCGAATGATGTCTTCTCTTCTACAGCAGCAGCACCATCAGCTGCAGGACCAGCAGCAACAGCAACAGCTGCAGCAGCAGGCTCAATTCCGTACTCGTCTTTCAAAATTTGGGCTAACTCGTTTACTTCCTTAACTGTAAGGTTAACCAATTGTTCAGCAAAAGCTTTCAAATCTGCCATTGTCGTATAATTTAGAAAATTTATTTTTTATTGTTTTTATGCAACGCTAAGCGGCGTTGCTCGCTTTTTGTTTATGCAGGTCTTTCTCCAAGAGTTTTGAGTACTCCATGCAAGGTGTTTGCACCTGATTGCAGAGAGGAAACAACATTCTTTGCAGGCGATTGCAAAAGTGCAACCAGATCGGCAATAAGTTCGTTTTTGCTCTTGATAGTTGACAAGAAGTTGAGCTGTTCAGCACCTACATAGGTAACATCTTCAACGAATGCTGCCTTGAGAGCAGGCTTAACATCTGGGTTCTTCTTATCTTTCTCTACATAATCTTTAATTAGTTTAGCAGGTGCATTACCTGTATTGCAGAGCATAAGGGCGGTATTGCCTTTGAGGCAAGCAAAGAGCTGCTCGTCGACATTCTTTCCTTCCAATGCCTTATGAAGAAGGGTGTTCTTTACTACAACAAGTTTGATATCCTTATTGAAGCAAGCACGACGGAGTTCGCTAGTCTTTTCAGCATTAAGTCCTTCGATGTCAGTCACATAGAAATGAGCATATTCATTCAATTGACTTTTCAGTTGCTCAATGATCGCGGTCTTATCTTCTTTTTTCATAATTCCTAGTGTTATTATTCAACTGATTTTGGGTCAATCTTGATGCCCTTACTCATAGTGCTCGACAAGAAAATACTCTTGATATAAGTACCTTTTGAAGTAGCAGGTTTCAGTTTGATGAGAGTTTGGATAAACTCCTTAGCGTTCTCAGCAATCTTTTCTGCAGGGAAAGATACTTTACAAATAGAGGTATGCACAATACCGAACTTGTCTACCTTGAAATCAATTTTACCTTGCTTAACCTCGGTAACAGCCTTAGCAATATCCATTGTTACAGTACCGCTTTTAGGGTTAGGCATAAGTCCACGTGGACCAAGGACACGTCCGAGAGCACCAATCTTACCCATTATTTGAGGCATAGTGATGATGACATCTACGTCGGTCCAACCACCTTTGATTTTCTCGATATATTCGTCCAATCCAACATAATCAGCGCCAGCAGCTTTAGCAGCAGCTTCCTGATCAGGAGTACAAAGTGCAAGAACTCTTACTTGCTTACCGGTTCCGTTAGGAAGAGATACAACACCACGAACCATTTGATTGGCTTTACGTGGGTCAACTCCCAAACGAACATCAACATCAACAGATGCATCGAACTTGGTAGTAGTGATCTCCTTAAGGAGAACTGCTGCCTCGTCCAAAGTATAGGCTTTACCTTCTTCAATCTTTTCTAAAGCCAACTTTTGATTTTTTGTCAGTTTACTCATAGTTCAATTGAAGTTTAATTATTTAATTTAACAGTAATACCCATACTACGTGCAGTACCTGCGACCATCTTCATAGCAGACTCTACCTCGAAGCAGTTGAGGTCAGCCATCTTATCGGTAGCGATTTGACGGCATTGTTCCGCAGTGATAGAAGCCACTTTCTTACGGTTAGGTTCAGCAGAACCACTCTTAATCTTAGCAGCCTCCAACAACTGAATTGCTACAGGAGGAGTTTTTACTACAAAGTCGAAAGTCTTATCCGAGTAGTAAGTAATAACGACAGGAAGTACTTTTCCTGCCTTGTCTTGAGTTCTGGCATTGAATTGTTTACAAAACTCCATGATATTGATACCCTTAGAACCAAGAGCAGGTCCTACTGGGGGTGATGGATTTGCAGCACCACCTTTAATCTGCAGTTTAATAAATCCAGCAATTTCTTTAGCCATAATGTTTTAATTTACTGTTGTTATAGTTAGTTAACTATTGAGTAGTATATCGACCCGTAACATAGTCTCCTACTCTTTATCTACTTGATTGAAGCTCAACTCAATTGGGGTCTTTCGTCCGAAGACGGCAACGATTACCTTCAACTTACGTTTCTCGGAAAGGATCTCATTGATTTCGCCATCGAAGCCCTTGAACGGACCGTCAGTAACTTTGACAGTCTCACCAAGCACAAATGGTATCTCAACCGACTTGCTTTCCTCTTGTTCGTTGATATTACCGAGGATACGATTCACCTCTGCTTGACGAACTGGAGTAGGCACGACCGATTTACCATCAGACAAGAATCCTAACACATTAGGCACATTGCGCAACCGTGGATAGCATTCATCTGCAAGGTTAGCCTCAACGAGGACATAACCTGGGAGATAGTTGCGCTCTTTGGTCACACGCTTGTTACCACGCATTTGGACTACTTTTTCAGTAGGTATCAAAACCTGCGAAACATACTGACCAAGGTCGGTTGTTTTGCAAGCAGCCTCAATATACTCCTTTACTTTGGCTTCCTTTCCGCTTATAGCTTTCAGGACATACCATTTAAGATCATTCTCAGCCATACTTACCTACTTAAAAGAGACCATAAATGAAGGTCATCAAATGCTCAAAACAGAAGTCAATAAACCAGACAACCAATGCTAGGATTAGGGAAGCAATTAACACTAGCACGGCACTGTTCGTCAACTCTTTGCGGGTTGGCCAACTTACCTTGTAGACTAACTCTGTGTAAGACGCCTTAATGTTATCGATTATCTTCATATCGTGTAGATTTTTCAATGTTTATATCCGCCGAAAAAGACCCCAGATAGCACACCCGTGTTAACCGAAGTCCAACATTCAGAGATTTGGCACGGAAGGAGAGGCTCGAACTCCCGACACCTGGTTTTGGAGACCAGCGCTCTACCAACTGAGCTACTTCCGTATACTCAAGTGGTCAAGATCTCTCTCAGCCACTTGAGGTTATTTTGATTACCCTAGATAGGATTAATCAAGCAATTTGGTAATTTGGCCTGAACCTACAGTACGACCACCCTCACGGATTGCGAAACGCAAACCTTCTGAGCAAGCTACTGGGTAGATAAGCTTAACTTGGATTTCCAAGTTATCGCCTGGCATAACCATTTCAGTTCCTTCTGGAAGAGTGATCTCACCAGTAACATCCATTGTACGGATGTAGAACTGAGGACGATAGTGGTTCTTGAATGGAGTGTGACGACCGCCTTCCTCTTTCTTCAAGATATAAACAGAAGCCTTGAACTCGCTGTGGGTCTTAACAACGCCCGGGTGGGTGATAACCATACCACGACGAACCTCATCTTTGTCAATACCACGAAGAAGAAGACCTACGTTATCACCAGCCTCACCTTGGTCGAGAAGTTTACGGAACATCTCAACACCAGTTACAACTGATTTCTTATCTTCACCAAGACCAAGAATTTGCACTTCGTCACCTACTTTAACAACACCAGTCTCAATACGACCAGTTGCAACAGTACCACGACCAGTGATCGAGAATACGTCCTCAACAGGCATCAAGAAAGGTTTATCAATAGCACGTGGAGGGAGTTGAATCCATGTATCAACAGCATCCATCAACTCCATAACCTTGTCTTCCCACTCAGGAACACCGTTCAATGCACCAAGTGCAGAACCACGGATAACAGGAGTATTGTCGCCATCGAACTCATAGAAGTTCAAGAGCTCACGCATTTCCATTTCAACCAAGTCGAGCATCTCAGGATCGTCAACCATATCACACTTGTTCATGAATACAACAAGACGAGGTACGTTCACTTGGCGAGCCAAAAGGATGTGCTCACGAGTTTGAGGCATAGGACCATCAGTAGCGGCAACTACGATGATAGCACCATCCATCTGAGCAGCACCAGTAACCATGTTCTTTACATAGTCAGCGTGACCCGGGCAGTCAACGTGTGCATAGTGACGGTTAGCCGTTTCGTACTCGATGTGAGCAGTGTTGATAGTAATACCACGCTCTTTCTCCTCAGGTGCGTTATCGATTTGGTCGAAAGACTTAACATCTTCACTACCGAATCCCTTCTTGTGAAGCACGAGAGAAATAGCTGCGGTCAAAGTAGTTTTACCGTGATCGACGTGACCAATAGTACCAATGTTCACGTGTGGTTTCGAACGGTCAAATTTTTCTTTTGCCATAATTCTAGAATTTAGTTATTAACGTTAATACTATAAATTGTATTTTATTGCTCTTACCTTGCACAAAACAGCGGTTCTGCAAGCAGAATCACCGTCTTGATGCATCATAATCTTAGAGCTGTTGGCGGGAGTTGAACCCGCGACCTCATCCTTACCAAGGATGCGCTCTACCACTGAGCTACAATAGCAACACCTTGTTTTGAGCACTTCCACTCTCACTCGGATTGGAGCGGAAAACGGGACTCAAACCCGCGACCCCCAGCTTGGAAGGCTAGTGCTCTATCGACTGAGCTATTTCCGCAATTGCGCATTCACACAAGTCCCTTTTAACAATAAGAAGAATTCCCGTATCAGCCAACCTGACTTATGCAAGAACTCTTCATTCAAGCGAAAGGAGTGGGTAGTGATGGATTCGAACCACCGAAGCGATGACGCAGCAGATTTACAGTCTGCCCCATTTGGCCACTCTGGAAACTACCCTCATAAAATCAATAACTGACGATGCACACTCGCATCAAGTTTTTTCGCTTTCTGAGCCTCTTGTCGGATTCGAACCAACGACCCCGAGATTACAAATCACGTGCTCTGGCCAACTGAGCTAAAGAGGCAATGCTCACCAACATACGAGGCTTTATCGTTACACGAAAGTGGCTTTCATTTTGAACACCATCTCGTTTGGCGGAAAAGCGGTGCAAAGGTAGCGCTTTTTTCTTTACCTCCAAAACATTTCGCAAAAAAAATATCTATTCCCTATAAAAATACTGAAACACAGCCTCTAACAAAGGGTATTAGTCCTCCTTTTTTTACGACGGAAGCTCCGCCATCACACACATCAGAGACATAGTGATGCACTATGCCTCTGATGCGAATTAGGTAAAACACCAATTATAGTTCCGTGCCAAGAATGGTGTATATCTTATTGTTGCGGAGGATGAGGACCTGTCCATCGCGGAGAATCTTCTGAACAGTTTGTGGCGCCGAGATATTCTCCACGGCAGTAGCGTCAATAGTAAAAGTGCTGCATGCCGAAGTAGACAGTGCCTCGTAACTCTCATCCACAGCCATGACACACCACTTATATTCGCCAGCCTCGAGGTTGCATTGTGCAGTCGTACTCGTGACATATCCTTGTGCGGCTTGAGTATTCGTCGTGAGGTTCGTGATAGTCACTTCATAGTTTGGTGCAGCATCTTGCACACTCCAAGAGAGCGTAACGGTATGCCCATCGACATTGCTCCGCAAATTCGTTGGCAAGTAGTTCTTGGTCGTCTCACCGCCATCACTACTGCCGCCACTGATAGCCGCAATCTGTATCTGTCGAGTAGCCGAGAGGTTCGTACCATCGGTAGTCGTTGCACGGACCGTGACAGTACCGCCAGTGTTCGGAGTAGCAGCAGTGAGTAGTCCGTTGGCGTCAATAGTAGCGAGGTCAGCCCCACCGGTTATCTCCCACCGCACCGTCTTATAGGATGCGTTAGTCGGGAATATCTCTGCATAGAGATAGAGCGAAGTCTTATCAGCAGTAGTAGAATATGACCCGTTCGCTGAGAGGATGGACAGCCGTTCCGCATACTTGATAGTGCGAGCATCATTGCGGTTCACCACGTTAGACGTACCACGAATCGAAGCCAATGTGCGTTGTACCACTCGCCTCCTCGGAGCAGAGGCTGACTCATCATTACCAAGTATATACTCAATGGCATAATACGGTGTCAAGTCATCAGGCGTAAGGTCAGTATAAGAGGTATTGCTACTGCTGATAGTAGTAAGCAGTGTCAATGCATCGGCAGCCGAACCTCGCAAGATGTTATACGACACCACGTTAGCACCGACATACTCATTCCACAGTAAGTTCCACGAATTGTTTTGTATACCTTGATTGATAGTTAGGTGCAGCGTCTTGTGCGGGTCACTCTGCGGCGTGAGTGTGCCATCGGGCAGTACACCAGCTATGCAGTACCGCTCAGCCTTTGTTGACGCGTTGGATGTCGGGTCTATATAAGTACCAACAGAAGCGGCAACAGTCGCCAGTTCGATAAACTGATTGCGCTGGTTACCTTCTTTATAGATGCGCACGTCAGTGAGATACGACAGCGAAGCAGCATCCCATGTCAGTACGTTCTTGCCGTCGGCATTAGGCGTCACTATTGTCAGTTGCGGCAGTTGGTCTTGTTCAATAACTTGCAGGCGTTGCTGTACTGTCGTCTCACAGCCATTGCTATTAGTGAGTATGAGTTGCAAGAAAAGGTCCTCACTGCCGGCCGGTTCATGAAGAGTGAGACTATTGCCATTGATATCTATTACCCCTTGGAAGGTGGCGATAGGCGCAAAGTCAGCATCACCATTATAGCGTGCCTGCCAAGTGCAAGTGGCATCCGTAGGCAAGTTCAGCGAGGTGGTGGCATCGTTGATGTAATAGATTGGCAGAGTGTAGTCGGTAGTATACTGCTCAACATAAATCATCCATCGGGTAGTCTCGCCATTGATAGTAAGACTAACATTCTTCGTGCCTCCTGTCGCCCAGTGTACTTGATAAGGACCGTACCCACTACCGCTGTCAATGATACCGCCATCGAAGTCCCATGTAGGCGCAACCGACTGTTGCGTACCCATATAGGTGAAGGTGGCTTGGTCAAAGAGACAGACGGAGGTAGGTGCCGACACCTGACTGACAGAGGCAACATGAGCCGTGATAGTATCCGAGAACAGACTCAGTTCGTTCTGCAAGTCAAGTGCTTGCAGACATATCTCATAGTCGCCCACTGCTATCTCCGATTGCGGAATAAGAAACCGCGTAGCAGCGATATAGTGATACTCAGGCATATAAGCAGCATTGCTATTACCTGCGTTCTGCGGAGAGATGAGATAAGCACCGTTACCCGATTGTCCTGCCCGTTTCACGGATAAGTTATAGCGCATCTGCGCAGCAGGCGTGTGGTCGTCTTGTGCGGCATTCCACTCAATGAGCAGCCCATCAGCCGTCTGCACAGCACGCAGTCCGGTAGGAGCAGACGGACGCTGGTTATCTATACCTATGATAGGATAGAGGCGTGAGTAATAATCATTGGCTTGTGGTACTACCAACGCCATTCCATTAGCAGCAAAGTCGCGTAGATAATAGCTGTCTATTGTACTCTCGCTCGTCAGCAGGAAACCTTGTTGCATGACACCGCTCTCGCCCATGTAGTAGACATAGACATTGTTGATATTCTTACCCATCTGTGCATTAGGTTGCAGCGAGATGATATCGACATAACCATTATTGTCGAGGTCGGCAAATTGGTATATACCAGAGAAACCGCCTCGCTTTACGTAGAATGCTGACAAGTCCCCGAGTGGCAATATATCTGGCGCAGAGAAAGACTGGTTCTGATTATTCCAAAGGATATATGGTGCGCCATCAGCATAACGGCAAGCAAAGATATCGTAGTACCCATCGTTGTTGAAGTCTACAAGTTGTGCATTTTGCATATCGGTAGTGTAGCTAGAAGACATCGTACCAGGGCTCGCTATCTCTTGTGCAAAGGGAATGATGAGTTGCTCAAAATACATATTGCCTTTGTTTAGCATTACCGCCAAGTCCTTGTATGGAGACTGGTAATAGTGCAGCATAGCCATATCCATAAAGCCGTCGTGGTCAATATCTACAACAAAGCGGGTAGAAGTAGTATTCCCCCCGAAGGCACCCGCCAACAGATTACGGTCGGCATCGCTCTGAGCCTCTTGACGCACGAAACTTGTACCATCGTAGGATAGGAAGTAGACAGTTCCGACGACGCCATCTGTTGAGTAATCAAGCATAGGTATATCATAGTATCCGTTATGGTTGTAGTCCACCTTGCAGTAATCATAGACATCTCGATTGGCACCAAGCGAATACTTCTTGATATTGTCATCTGTCTTCTTTGCCGTGAGGTTATTGGTTCCATTATGCGGCAGATAATAACCCAACTCATAGTATCCAGTAGATGCCACAAGGAGGTCTGCTGCCCCGTTGTGTGTCCAATCGAACCAGAAGCAATAAGGGATAGTGAGCGCCGTGTTCCATATACCGCTGGCTTTGGTAAAGGCATAATTAGCGTCCCCCTTATACACCACACCACCGGCGGAAGATGTAATATCGAGATAGCCATCGAAGTTATAGTCGTTCATTTCATAACCATCATATTGAGCGCTCAACAATATGTACTGGTCGCTTGTCAGTTCAATAGCGTCACTAATGCCATTAGGCATGACAGTAACAGTCTGCGTGGATTGTGCAGTGCGCCCATCGGGAGAAGTGATGGTATGTGTGATAGTCTTATCGCCTGCGGCAGAGAAGATTATCTGCACGGTGCTATTGCCGGTGGTGGTGCAGACACCATCCTGTGCTGTCCATTGGTGGGTGTAACCCGCACCGGTAGGCGTGAAAGTAGCAGTGAGTGTCTTGCCCTTACCTATGGTTGTACTGCCAAGCGTGAAACTAACGGGCAATGCCGTATGTTCGACAGTAGCCTCTTCACTCCAAGCCGAACCGAGATGTTGTGCATCGATGGCTTGTACCGCAACATATATCGTCCCAGCCGGATACGAGGATAGGTCAATGGTATAAGAATGGTAACGCCCCATATTCCCGTCAAGGAAGTTACGCCGTGAGCCATCAGCATTAGCGTGTGCATGCAGGATATCTTGTGTCCCACTAGCAGTGCCGATACGCAGAGCGTAGGTGAGGTCAGTCGTTGCCGTATGAGCATCAGCCCCATCGCCCCAGTTGATAACCAGCATACCTTCGTTATAAGAAAGCGACGGTTTAGCAGGTGCAGTAGGCGCCGTATTGGCAATGGCAACAGGTTTATGAACAGTGATTGCATTGTCAATATATGACAGTCCACTGACCCATACCTCCATAATACCATCGTTATCAAGGTCCTCGGCATTGATATGTGCAGAACCGCCATAGTTATTAGCAAGGGTATATAACACTTGCGGCGCAGCGAAAGTCATACCTGCCTGCCCTTGCAGCCAAACGACGTAGGTTGTACTGTCCATATTAATTTTACAATTCCCATCAAACGCTCCACGGAAAGCAAGCAGGTCATAGTAGCCATCGCCATTGATGTCTTGGCAGTTAGAGAAGACAAGATTATTAGAGCCATAGTCTTGTTCCTCGAGTTGGGTAAAGTTCCCGTTACCGTCATTGCGGAAGAACATCGTGTAGGCATAGCCCGTGCTGTTGCGTGGCGCAGAGAAAGTAACGAGGATATCCACATCGCCATCGTTGTCAAAGTCATAACAGTAGATATCATCGTCCACCTGTATATTCTCATAGAGTGTCGTCACTTGGAAGTTGCCGTTGCCTTGATAGATAGCCGTCTGCAGTTTCGCACCAGGGAAAACGAAGTCTTGTATGCCATCGCCATTGAAGTCCGCCGTGAAGACTGCACCGTTGGTGGCGGTATATATCCATTTGCCATCGCCCATATTATAGTAGATCGTACCATTGGCTTCGTCGATAAGATCCATCAGTCCATCGGCATTGAGGTCAAGCACCTTGGTAGGCGCATACACTTGCTGCCCGATACCTTGGGCTTTACGCGGACTATTACGACGAGGGGCACGCGCCAAGGATGCTCCACTGAAGACAGCACCCGTGTTTGGCACAGTGGCACCTATGAGCCCATTCCACTCTTGCACAGTGGTAGAGCCCCACGCATTAGGGTCAAACTGTGCCTCATACTCGGCTTTGGTCACGAGTTGCATCACCTTCTCCACATAAGAGCCATCTGCTTGACGAAGGTTGATAAAGAGATTAGGATTGGCATCATCAGAACTCAATCGGATATAGTCAATCCGCCCGTCACAGTTGACATCCATATTCGTAGCACTGATGCTTTTGCTTTGCTGCGTGAAAGTACCGTCTGTCTGAGAGAAAGTGATGTTTCTATAATAGTTTCCATAACGAATCCCACTGGCAATGAAGTCCATCACGCCGTCGCCATTGACGTCCTCTATATAGCGCAAGACGTCCGTATAGTCAAGGGTATATTCCTTATCAACGGCAAAGTTATTGGTGTAGTCATCCGTTATATAGAGGTAACTGCCGAAATATGCAGCCTCTTTATTACCGTCACCATCGAAGTCATAGAAATTGGTGGCAACAGGCAGGTTGGGATTCATCGTGGTTTGTGTCGCTCCGCCCGGTGTGGTGCTGCCTGCACAAGTAGCGGATACAGAGAAGTCTTTTATCTCCCAATAGTAAGCACGCGCCTTATCGTTAGGGTCTGAGATGTAGTGGAAAGCGAAACGCACACTATCTGTCAGCAGGGAAGCCGGAATAGACACCTCCACTTTCTTATACTCGGATATACCATACGCCGAGATGGGCAGTTCTGTCCAATCTAATATAAATGTAGTATCGTCATTGCTCTGTGTCCATGCCGTAATAATGCTTGGTTCTACGGTTGTTGCGAGCAGTTTGACGAACTGTCCTACATCGGTGGTATCGGTGGCTCTATAGAGTTGGTGGTAAAAGGTGAGTGTGGCGGACTCATAGCCTGCTAAGGCAAAGGCGGGCGAGATGAGCCAATCACTCTCGTTGTCACTACTGTTGTAGCCATTGATAACAGCGCCATAGGAGTTTGTTTTCCAACGTAGGAAGTTGCCTGTTTCGCTAAAGATAGTAAAGTCTCCCTCCGTGCCATCAGTGAAGGCACGAGTGTAGAGAAGTGGTGAGCAGTCGCTTTGTGCGTGAACGACAGTGGTAAGATTACCCACGAGCCCGGAGGCCAAGAGAAGTGTGACAAAGAGTAACTTTTTCATAACAGTAAGTATTAGTATATATAAAAAGGGTGTGACCTAATCTGCTTATCTCTTCTTGGGTAGGTTCTGGTAAACCTGTGATAGTAAAAGATAGCAAAGTCGCTCACGCCCTCATCACTCGACAGACACGCATAGCACGTCCTCGATGAAAAAGTCGCCCGCCCCTACTATCACTTGTAAACTTACCAGATTTACCCAAGTCACGAGGTCGGTCTTGTCAGAGATTGACACACTTGCCAATCATATTCGGGGCAAAGGTACAAAACACTTGTGGTATCTGCAAACATTGCGAGAATAATTTCCTAACGCGCATGCGACTTTGCTATTATTTCACGCGGCAAAGGTAGAGATTAAGACCCATGTAGGATATAGACAGATATAGATTTCGACCTCGTTCCATGCGCTCAAAGAGCCAACAAAGGTCGATTTAATAGAAAACTTCGTCAAAAACACATTCCACCAACCTATTGCCCCTCCTGCAAGAAAGCCGCAACGATATCATGCCCAAAAGACACGACCAGAGACACCATATTAAGATTATGGTGACAACACGTCCTCGGGTCGCCCCAACCACAAAACTCGTTTGACTATACAATGTACATTGATCGTAAATGCACGGTTCAATCGTTCAAGTCACAAAACCCAAACTACTAAACCACGTAATTGTAAATTGTCAATTGTCAGATTATTAAGTTGTCGAGCAATTCCCGCAACTCCTCCGGAGTCACCTGCCTCTTCGCTGCCGTAGAAGCCGAACCCGTACTCTGCGCAGCCACCGCCGAAGTCGTAACCGAAGTCTGAGTAGTCGCCATCGAATCCGTTGTTCCAGTCTGACTCTCAGTTACTTCCGTCTGTTTCGCTTGCGCATTGATCTGTTGCATCAACTGAGCAATAACGAATCCACGCAAGGTCGAATACCGCTTATTCGATGAACTCGGATGACGACGAAAATAGTCCTTATGCTTTTGAAATTGCTTCTGCCACGCAGCCTTCTGTGCAGGGTCAGCCAACACCGTTTTAGACTGATTGACAGCCTCTCTGAATGAATTGATAGTCCTTTGCCGCTGGGGCTTCACCGGTCCCGTGTACGGATGCTCAATGATATACGCCTGCGTCCTACCATTGCGGGTCCGAAGTACAATCTTGCTGTCACTGGAAAGCCTACCCGATATATTCGCAATAGGCGGAAGAAAAGTTACTCTTGCCATAAATGTAGTATTTAAAGGTTAAATTCGCTGCGAAGATACAACATCTTTCTCAATTCTGCAAGCAAAAAACCATAAAAATTTACCCAAACAACCTAAAATCCATACTAAATCAGTCTCAAACCCCGTCCAAATCTCCCTCTCACCCTTCACATACCCTTCACCTCCCCGCCCTTTAGGGATGGGCTGGAAGTAGGCATACTGCCCCGACCCCGCCCCGACCCTACCCCAACACTGCATCGCCCCTGCCCCACATCTGCCCCGACCCTGCCCCGACACTGCCCCGCATCTGCCTCGACACTGCCCCGCATCTGCCCCGAAATAGTCTGCGGCATCCGACGAACTAAACACCGTCAAAACACGGTTGATACACGGTTGATACTCGAACCAATGTAAAGGGTATATAAGACCTTCATAAGACCTTCGCACGACAAAAAAGGTACAAAAATCGCAGTTCTAACTAAACCAACTCACACAAAAAACGAACTCTCCACAAACTATTTGCGCAAGTGCGAAACATTTCATACCTTGCGCCCGCAAATCAACACTAAAGTCTATGCGATACAAAAAACACAAGCCATACCTACTCCTCCCATTCTTCCTTCTATCCTGTTCGCACTCGCAGCAGGTCCTCGACGCACGGCTCGAGCAGGCGGACCAACTCCTCGCCTCAGGAAACACCGCCGATGCTTACAGCCATTACCAATCCCTCGCTGAGGACTACAATGCTTGTCACAATACCGAACGCACCTCGCTCTGCTACTACAACATGGCGACCATCTATCTCAACCAACGGGACACCGCAGGCATGAACGAGGTCCTACACAAGATGCTCGCACTCCAAGACCAAGAACCCAACAACGGCTACCTGCAATACGATTATCTCTCTGTACGCCAAACCTATGGAGTCAGCGTCTATGAAGCCACAGGCGACACCGCTGCACGCAATCAAGCCATGTTTGATGGCAAACAAGCAGTCAAGATTCTTGAACAGATGACCCCAGCCGAACTCCACCTGCGCAAGATGAACCCCACATGGAACTACTACAATATCGCAGTCTCCTACGACCTCTACTACAACCCCCGCCCCATCGATTCCATCGTTCTCTACCTCGATCGAGCAAGGATTGTCAATAACTCACTGGTCCATCTCTCATACGATGAAAGACTGCAAGGCGACATCTCCATCTGCGACTTGCAAGCGTGGCTCTACCTCTATCAAGGTCGATACGAACAAGCCGAAAAAGAAATGCAACATGTCCTAACACTCATCGATACGGTCAACACCATGAGTCCCAATGCCGTACTCACCGAGCAAGGCGAGGCGTACGCCTTCATGGTGGAGCTGTACGAGACCCTCGGCCAACCCGCACTAGCACTCGAGTGGCAGCAGCGATATACGGAAAACAGTCTCAACCGATTCTCCGTCGAGAAGAACCGGACCGTACATGAAGTAGAGACCCAATATGAAGTAGAGAAAAAAGACCGCACCATCCAAGAAATGCGCTGCCTCATTGCAGGACTAATACTCATTCTCGTAATGATAATAGCAATAGCCTTGCTGCATCGCCGCAACCGAGAACAAGCGCAGTACGAAGCCGCTATAGATGCCGATAGTGCCACGCAAGCACAACATCTAACCCTCTTGGCTGTTGTCAAAGGACTAAAGAACGACTTCCCTACAGCCACTGATGCACTAGACAAAGTGGATCTCACACTCTTAGAGAACATCATCTCGCAAGCCACGCAACCCCTCACCTTGATTGACAAACGCTATCTCGTATGCTTCCTTGCAGGACTCAAAGCCAACGACATAGCCTCACTCTTCCATGTCGAACCAGCCTCCGTATACACCGTACGCTATCGCCTAAGGAAGAAGTTCCCCAAAAACACCCAACTCCCCATCTAACACCAAACCACCAAACTACCGTCATCCTACCCAGACCAAAACGAAAACACAACACTAAAACACACCAAACACACCATTAAAGCAACAAACCAAAACCCCAAAAAACGAAACAAAATAAAGACAAAAGAAATACAAAACGACAATAACGAAAAAGGGAACACCCAATAACGGATATTCCCCTTTCGTATTATATTAGAAGTTAAATTACTCTGCCTTTGGAGCCTCTTCTGCGGGAGCTTCGTCAGCCTTAGGAGCAGCTTTCTTTGCAGAACGACGAGTAGTCTTCTTTGCTTCCTTCTTTGCCTCTTTGAGCATGTTCTCGTTATAATCAACAAGCTCAATGATGCACATCTCAGCAGCATCTCCCAAACGGAAACCGGTACGCAAGATACGGGTGTATCCACCTGGACGGTCAGCAATCTTAACTGCTACATTACGGAACAACTCCGTTACCACTTCCTTCTGTTTCAGTTCAGCGAACACAAGACGACGGTTTGCAGTTGTATCCTCTTTAGCATGCGTCAAGATAGGTTCAACATACATACGCAACGCCTTTGCCTTTGCCGTAGTAGTGCTGATACGCTTGTGCATGATAAGAGAGCACGCCATATTACTCAGCATTGCCGAGCGGTGAGCTGCCTTTCTACCTAAATGATTGAATTTATTATTGTGTCTCATTTTTCTTTAATTCTTTATCAGTTCATATACTTTGAAATATCCATGCCAAAAGCAAGGTTATTCTTCTCGAGTAGTTCATCCAATTCAGTCAATGACTTCTTTCCGAAGTTACGGAACTTAAGAAGGTCATTACGATGATAGGTTACCAACTGTCCCAGTGTCTCAACTTCTGCTGCCTTCAAACAGTTCAATGCACGAACACTCAAGTCCATGTCAACGAGCCGTGAATTAAGAAGTTGACGCATTCTAAGAATCTCCTCATCAAGAGGTGCGCTAGAACCATTCTCATGTTCCTCAAGGATAATCTTCTCATCAGAGAAAAGCATGAAGTGGAATATTAATATCTTTGCAGCCTCTTTAAGAGCATCCTTAGGAGAGATACTACCATCCGTCAATATCTCGAGAGTTAACTTCTCGTAGTCAGTACGCTGTTCAACACGATATTGGTCGATAGCATACTTCACATTGCGGATAGGAGTATAAATAGAATCCGTTGGTAATACTCCAATTGGATCATTAGGATTACGATTCTCATCGGAAGGAACATAACCACGTCCCTTATTGATGTGAACCTCTAACTCAAACGATGCAGACTCATCTAATTCGCAAATAACTAAGTCTGAATTGAGAACCTCGAAATGTTGAAGATACTTATTGAACTCACCCGCAAGCAGTTTAGACATTCCAGAGACATTGATCTTGATTACTTCAGCCTCTGCCTCCGTCTCAACTATCTTACGGAAACGAACTTGCTTTAAGTTAAGAATAATGTTTGTTACATCATCAATCACACCTGGTATGGTGGCAAATTCATGATCAACTCCACTAATCTTTATACTACAAATTGCATATCCCTCAAGAGAAGAAATAAGAATTCGGCGAAGCGCATTACCAATAGTAATGCCGTAACCAGGCTCCAAAGGACGAAATTCGAATACACCTTTCGTCGCTGAGGATTCCAACATTACAACCTTGTCTGGTTTTTGAAAATCTAATATTGCCATGAGTTATTGATTATTTAGAGTACAATTCAACGATGAGTTGTTCCTTGATATTCTCTGGAATCTCTTCACGAGCAGGAACATTCAAGTATTTACCTTCCTTGTTCTGCTCATTCCAATCAAGCCAAGAATACTTTGCATGATTGAAACCACTAAGAGACTTTTCGATTACCTCAAGAGACTTACTCCTTTCTCGAACACCTACGATTTGACCTGCTTTAACAGAATAAGATGGAATATTTACCACCTGCCCGTCTACAACAATATGTCCGTGGTTAACCAACTGACGAGCAGCAGCACGTGTTGGTGCTATACCCAAACGATATACGATATTGTCCAAACGAGACTCAAGCAATTGAAGAAGAATCTCACCGGTAATACCTTTACTACGCTGAGCACGCTCAAAAAGAATACGGAACTGACGCTCTAGTACACCGTAGGTATATTTAGCTTTTTGTTTCTCGTTCAACTGAGTTCCGTACTCAGATGTCTTCTTATGACGGTTAACGCCATGTTGACCAGGTGCATAGTTACGCTTATTCAAAGCTTTATCCGGTCCAAAAATTGGTTCTCCAAATCGGCGTGCAATACGAGATTTAGGTCCGATATATCTAGCCATAATTTTTCTTGTTTTGTTTAGTTAATTATATTCCTTATGATAACAATACCAACTCTATCATCCTTTATACGCGACGGCGTTTTGGAGGACGACAGCCATTATGTGGCAATGGAGTTACATCAACGATCTCGAGAACGTCGATACCTGCTGCAACGCAAGCACGAATTGCTGACTCACGACCATTACCTGGACCTTTAACATAAGCTTTTACCTTACGCAAACCAAGATCAAAAGCGACCTTTGCGCAATCTTGTGCTGCCATCTGAGCAGCATAAGGAGTATTTTTCTTTGAACCACGGAAGCCCATCTTACCTGCCGAAGACCAAGAGATAACTTGACCGTCGCCATTAGCAAACGTTACAATAACGTTATTGAAAGATGACTGAACATGAAGTTGACCAATACCATCAACCTTTACGACACGCTTCTTAGTTGCAACTGTTTTCTTTGCCATAATTGTTTAATGAATTAGATAGTTGTTACTTCGTCGCTTTCTTCTTATTTGCAACAGTTTTCTTCTTTCCCTTACGAGTACGTGCATTGTTCTTTGTACTTTGTCCACGCACTGGGAGACCTAAACGATGACGTACACCACGATAACAACCAATATCCATCAAACGTTTGATGTTTAATTGGGTTTCGGAACGAAGGTCACCTTCTACTTTGTAGTTGGCACCTATCACTTCACGAATCTTTGCTGCTTGGTCGTCTGTCCAATCTTGGACCTTGATGCTTGGGTCTACGCCTGCCTCTGCCAAAATCTTCTTTGCACTACTACGACCTATTCCGTAGATGTAAGTCAAACCGACTTCCCCAATCTTATTTTGGGGTAAATCTACACCGACAATTCTTATAGCCATAATTATTTACTTAAGGATGTTTGTTACTACTGTCTAAGCAATTATCCTTGACGTTGCTTAAACTTAGGATTTTTTTTGTTAATTACATACAAGCGGCCCTTACGGCGAACGATCTTGCAATCGTCATTACGCTTCTTTACTGATGCTCTTACTTTCATGAGAGTTGCTTTATTAATTAGGTATTGTTATTTATCTATTATTCCAAACTAGAATGCAGAACAAAAATCATACCAACCTTGCTATTTATAGCGGAAAGATATTCTCCCCTTAGTCAAATCGTAAGGAGACATCTCCACTTTTACTTTATCACCTGGAAGTATCTTGATATAATGCATACGCATCTTACCAGATATATGAGCTGTAATAACATGCCCATTCTCTAACTCCACGTGAAACATAGCATTAGACAATGCTTCTGTTATTGTACCATCTAGTTCTATTGCTGTCTGCTTTGCCATATATTCTGCTTTGACAAATAATCTAAATAAATCTATCTTTCAAGACCTCTTGAATAAAATCAAAAGTCGATAAAACATCTGCTTTACCTTTGCGTACGGCAACCGAGAATTCGTAATGTGCAGCAGGTTTGCGGTCTGCAGTACGGGCTGTCCAACCATCATCTTCTAGAATAAGATTACGACGCCCCATGCAAATCATTGGCTCAATAGCCAACACCATACCTTCTTTCAGCACAATACCATTACCTCTTTTACCATAATTGGGTACCTCTGGCTGCTCATGCATATCACGACCGATTCCATGTCCTACAAACTCCCGAACTACAGAATAGCCTCGTGCTTCACAATATGTTTGGACAGCTGAACCGATATCACCCAAACGATGACCTGCTACAGCCAGAGCAACACCCTCAAAAAGAGACTTCTTAGTAGTCTTTAAGAGATTCCTCACATCATCGCTTATCTCACCCACAGGGAAAGTATAAGCCGAATCGCTATGAAATCCGTTCTTGAGAACGCAGGTATCCACCGAGACAATATCTCCATCCTTTAAGACGACATCATCAGAAGGAATACCGTGTACCACTTGCTCATTGACCGAGGTACAAAGAGTGGCAGGAAAACCTTCGTAGCCTAAGCAACTAGGTATACCACCATTGTCACAGATGTATTCGTAAGCAACCTTATCCAACTGTTTAGTTGTCACTCCAGGAGCAATGACTTTGGCTACTTCAGCCAAAGTCTTGCCAAGGAGTAGATTGCTATCTCGCATCAACTCGATTTCCTCATCGGTCTTAAGAAATATCATTCGCTTACGAGATTAATAAGCCATCGCATTAGAACGACCTTTTACACGCATACCTGATTCAAAGAATCCATCGTAATGACGCATAAGAAGGTGGCTCTCTATTTGTTGCAGAGTATCAAGGATAACACCTACCATGATAAGCAACGATGTACCACCAAAGAACTGGGCAAATCCGCGGCTCACACCACAAAGACTAGCAAAAGCAGGAAGGATAGCAACAATGGCCAAGAATATAGAACCAGGCAGAGTAATACGAGACATGATAGTATCGATATACTCAGCAGTCTTTTTACCAGGTTTAACACCAGGAATAAAACCATTATTACGCTTCAAGTCTTCTGCCATCTGGGTTGGATTGATAATGATTGCAGTATAGAAATACGTAAACAAAATTATCAACAAGGCAAATACTACATTGTACCACACCGATGTGTTATCACTAAATGCGCGAACAAATGCTCCACTTCCATCTGTACTAAAGCCAACGATAGCGATAGGAATAAACATGATAGCTTGTGCAAAGATGATAGGCATCACATTAGCAGCATTCACTTTCAAAGGAATGAACTGACGCACACCTCCATATTGTTTATTACCTACAATTCGCTTTGCATATTGAACAGGGATTTTACGAGTACCTTGAACCAACATGATTGCTACTGCAAAAACAAACAATAACAACAGTATTTCTGCAATAAAGACAATCAAACCACCACCTGCTTCATTGAGACGTGATGAGAATTCTTGTACTATAGCACCCGGGAAGCGAGCAATAATACCAATCAAAATAATGAAAGAGATACCATTACCTATTCCTTTGTCTGTAATACGCTCTCCAAGCCACATTACAAACATAGAACCAGCACAAAGAATAATCACAGAAGAGATGGTAAACCAATTGAATCCTATTGCTAGAGATGCATTAGCGCTACGCATCTGTACCGACAAGTTAACCAAGTAAGATGGTCCTTGCAGCAGGAGGATAGCGACAGTGAGGTAACGAGTAATCTGATTCATTCTATTTCGACCACTTTCACCCTCACGTTGCATTTTCTGGAAATAAGGGACAACCATCGTCAACAATTGGATGATAATGGAAGCCGAGATATAAGGCATTATACCCAACGCAAAGATAGAGGCATTAGAGAATGCACCACCAGAAAACATATCAAGCAGAGCCATAAGACCACCACTCGTTTGGTTTCTCAGTTCCGTCAATGCATTAGGATCAATACCAGGAAGAACTATAAAGGAGCCGAAACGATATATCAACACGAACAATAGCGTGGTGAGCAACCGATTACGAAGATCCTCTATCTTCCAAATATTCCGAATTGTTTCTATGAATTTCTTCATTCTGTTATAGTTTTACAATGGTACCACCTGCAGCTACAATAGCTTCTTCAGCCGTCTTAGAGAATGCATCTGCTTCAACAGTCAACTTTGCGGTAAGAGTACCATTACCTAATATCTTTACCAGCATCGACTTATTGATGAAGCCTGCCTTCAACAGTTCCTCTTTACCGATCTTCTCGAGCTTTTGATTATCTGCGAGAGCTTGAAGAGCTGAAAGGTTGATAGCCTTAAACTCTACACGGTTAATGTTCTTGAAACCAAACTTAGGCAAACGGCGTTGAATAGGCATCTGACCTCCTTCAAAACCGATCTTTTTGGAATAACCTGAGCGTGATTTTGCACCTTTATGACCACGAGTAGATGTTCCGCCTAAACCTGAACCAGCACCACGACCAATACGCTTGCGAGGTCTTACAGAACCTGCTACTGGATTTAAATTGTTCAATTCCATAATTAGAGATATTTACAAGCGTTGGCAAGATTATCTTGATAGTTCAAGATATCTTGCTCAACCCTTCTATTCATTAATCAATTACCTTCACTAAGTGTTTCACTTTCTCAACCATACCAAGGATGGCAGGAGTTGCTTCGTGTTCAACAATTGCATTCATCTTATGCAATCCAAGCGCTTTCATAGTAGCCTTTTGAGCTTTCTGACAATCAATCACGCTTCGTACTTGTTGTATCTTAATAGTTGCCATAGAAGAATAATTTATCCGTTAAACACTGTAGAGAGAGACACACTACGGTTTTGAGCGACCATATTAGCATCACGCATTTCTGAGAGAGCCAATATTGTAGCCTTTACTAAGTTGTGAGGGTTCGAAGAACCTTTAGCTTTAGCCAAGACGTCGGTAATACCAACGCTCTCAAGTACGGCACGCATAGCACCACCGGCTTTCACGCCAGTACCGTGAGATGCAGGTTGCAAATAAACTTGTGCCCCACCAAACTTAGCATTTTGCTCGTGAGGTATTGTACCTTTAAGCACTGGAACTTTGATGAGGTTTTTCTTAGCAGCTTCTGTACCTTTAGAGATAGCAGCGGTTACTTCACCTGCCTTACCAAGTCCCCAACCTACAATACCATTTCCGTTACCGACAACAACTATGGCAGCAAAAGTGAAAGTACGTCCACCTTTGGTTACCTTCGTTACACGGTTAACAGCTACCAAGCGCTCTGTAAGTTCAAGGTCGCTTGTTGTTTTTACTCTATTCAAATTTGATATCATAATCAACTAAAATTTAAGGCCTGCTTCGCGTGCAGCGTCTGCCAATTGTTTTACCCTACCATGATAGAGATAGCCATTACGGTCGAAAACAACTTCATTGATACCTGCCTTTTGAGCAGCTTCTGCTAGTTGTTTGCCTACCAAAGCAGCTTTCTCTGTCTTTGTTATTTTATCCTTGATTGAAAGAGATGAAGCCGAAGCGAGTGTAACACCTTTGGAATCATCAATTACTTGAGCGTAAATCTGGCTATTACTACGGAATACTGTCAAACGAGGACGTTGAGCAGTACCCGAGATAACGGTACGGATATGGGCTTTAATTCTAAGCCTTCTATTTACTTTCTGATTCATAATCGTTTCTATTAAATATTACTTACCAGCCGACTTACCAGCTTTACGACGAAGTATTTCACCTTGGAACTTAATACCTTTACCTTTGTAAGGCTCAGGTTTGCGGAAAGAACGGATCTTAGCGCATACTTGTCC
The DNA here is from genome assembly GCA_963651555.1 of uncultured Clostridium sp. Lineage (GTDB taxonomy): Bacteria > Bacteroidota > Bacteroidia > Bacteroidales > Paludibacteraceae > Colicola. The sequence goes on from CAVJQD010000003.1 coordinate 32,384, forward strand.
GAGCAATTGCTTATCAGCAGACTCCAAAATAACCAAAGGGTTTTGGTTACGCTCTGACTTTGTCTCTACTTTGATTTCTTTAGGTAAAGACAAATAGATTGGGTGAGTATAACCCAAAGCGAATTGAAGTATCTGGCCTTGATTCTCAACACGGTAACCAACACCGACGAGTTCCAATGTTTTCTTATAGCCTTCCGATACACCTACCACCATATTGTGGATAAGAGCACGGTATAGACCATGTTTTGAACGCATCTCTTTCTCATCGTTTGGTCGTGTAACATGACAAACATTTCCTTCTACAGAAACACCGATTTGAGGGTCAACTGTTTGTGTTAGTTCACCTTTAGGACCTTTTACGGTTACGCAGTTTTCAGCAACAGTTATAGTTACACCTGCAGGAATGTTAATTGGAAGTTTTCCTATTCTAGACATAATGCATTCCTCCTAATTAATAAACATAACATATTACCTCGCCACCTAGTTTTTGACCAAGGGCTTCTTTGTTTGTCATAACCCCCTTAGAGGTTGAAAGGATAGCGATACCCAGCCCATTGAGAACACGAGGCATTTCGCGATAACCAACATAACGACGCAAACCTGGTGTAGAAACACGCTCAAGGCTTTTTATTGCGTTGATTTTGTTTACTGGATCGTACTTCAAGGCAATCATTATTGTGCCTTGAGGACCATCTTCAACAAACTTGTAACTTAGGATATATCCTTTCTCGAATAATATCCTAGTGATCTCTTTTTTCAGATTCGATGCGGGGACTTCGACAACACGATGTCCAGCCTTAATGGCGTTACGCAACCGAGTCAAATAATCTGCTATAGGATCAGTCATAATTGTGTAAATTAATCCCGCCTGTCGGGACAATATTTATAAATATAATAAGTTGTTGCCTCAATGCAACTAACTGTTTCAAGTGCCGATTACCAACTTGCTTTCTTCACGCCTGGGATCAGTCCCTTTGAAGCCATCTCACGGAACTGGATACGAGACAAACCGAATTGACGCATATAGCCTTTTGGACGACCTGTAATCTTGCAACGGTTGTGCAAGCGAACAGGAGAAGCGTTTTTGGGCAGAGCCTGCAAACCTTCGTAATCGCCATCTTTAAGCAGCTGAGCACGCTTTTCAGCATACTTTGCGACCAATTTTGCGCGTTTTACATCGCGAGCGATCATTGATTCTTTTGCCATATATACTATTTTTTGAATGGTAAACCAAATTCACGTAACAAAGCAAAACCTTCTTCATCGGTCTTAGCGGTAGTCACGAATGTGATATTCATTCCAAGCAACTTGGTGATATTATCAATATTGATCTCAGGGAAGATAATCTGCTCTTGAATTCCAAGAGTATAGTTACCACGACCATCCATCTTATTGGCAATACCCTTAAAGTCACGGATACGAGGAAGAGCCACGCGTACAAGACGCTCTAAAAACTCATACATTCTCTCTCCACGAAGAGTAACACGAACTCCAATAGGCATTTTTTTTCGAACCTTGAAGTTAGCGATATCCTTCTTAGAGACAGTTGCCACTGCTTTTTGACCTGCAATTGCAGTCATTTCTTGCAATGCAACATCAATAATCTTTTTATCAGCCACAGCCTCACCGAGACCCTGATTGAGAACGATCTTCTCCAATTTAGGGCACTGCATAATAGAGGAGTAACCAAACTCTTTCATAAGAGCAGGAACGATACGCTCCTGGTAGTCTTGTTTTAAGTTTGCTGTATTCATTTTTAGATCTCCTTACCAGTTTTTTTAGAAACTCGCACGAGTTTACCATCTTTAACGACACGACCTATACGAACTGGTTTTCCATCTTCGACAAGGTTCAAGTTAGAGATATGCACTGGTGCCTCCTTCTTTACTATACCTCCTTGAGGATTTTTTGCATTCGGTTTGGTACTCTTCGATACCATATTGATACCTTCTACAATAGCGCGTTGTTCTTCAACAAGCACCGATAACACGCGACCGGTCCTACCCTTGTTGGCACCCGCATTTACGTAAACGATATCACCTTTCTTTATATGTAACTTAGCCATTACTTAAACATTTAGATGATTAAAGCACTTCAGGTGCAAGAGATATAATTTTCATATTTGTAGCACGAAGTTCACGAGCTACAGGTCCGAAGATACGTGAGCCACGAAGTTCACCTGCATTGTTAACCAATACGCAAGCGTTATCATCGAAGCGGATATAACTACCGTCAGCACGACGCACTTCTTTCTTTACTCGAACAACGATTGCGCGAGAAACGGTACCATCCTTCATTTCAGAAGAAGGGATAACACCTTTTACAGCAACAACGATAGTATCTCCGAGAGTAGCATAACGTTTCTTTGTTCCGCCCAATACACGGATGCAAAGAGCCTCCTTAGCTCCGCTGTTGTCAGCGACCGTAAGTCTAGATTCTTGTTGTATCATATTACTTCGCCCTTTCGATTATTTGAGTTAATCTCCAATGTTTAGTTTTGCTAGTGGGACGTGTTTCCATAATGCGAACGGTATCACCTATACCACACTCATTATTCTCGTCATGTACATGGTACTTCTTCGTCTTATTGACAAACTTACCATAGATGGGATGTTTCTCTTTCCACTTAACAGCAACTGTGATGGTTTTGTCCATCTTGTTGCTAGTAACAACTCCCACTCTTTCTTTTCTTAGATTTCTTGTTTCCATCAGACACTAAAATTACTTTGTTAATTCTCTCTGACGAAGTTCAGTTGCAATACGAGCAATGGTCTTACGAGCCTCCCTAATCTGCAACGGATTGTCGAGCGGAGAAATACTGTGGTTCAGCTTCATCTTGGCCAGCAATTCTTTTTCAGTAGCCAAACGTTCCTGAAGTTCACTATTAGTCAATTCTTTAATTTCGCTTGTTTTCATACGCTTCCTTTACACATTTTGGGTTGGGTCATAATCACGTCTTACGACGAACTTGGTTGTAATTGGCAATTTCTGAGCAGCAAGACGCAAAGCCTCTTTAGCGGTCTCATAAGGAACGCCATCTACTTCGATGATTATACGTCCTGGAGCCAATGGAACGACGAATCCTTCTGGAGCACCTTTACCTTTACCCATACGGACATCCAAAGGCTTCTTAGTAATAGGTTTATCTGGGAAAACGCGGATCCATACTTGACCTTGACGTTGCATGTAACGGGTTACAGCAACACGGGCTGCTTCGATTTGGCGACCAGTCAACCAAATGGTACCTAACGATTTGATACCAAACGAACCAAATGCCAATTCATTGCCGCGTTGCGCATTACCTTTGATGCGTCCTTTTTGGGAGCGGCGGAATTTTGTCTTTTTCGGTTGTAACATATCTACTTAATCTACAAATCGGTTAAACTTACTTTTTATTTTTCTTAAACCCTTTTCCATCATGACGATCACGGCGGTCACCACGATTGTCGTTCTTTTGCGAGAATTGCGGAGCAAGGTCTTTCTTGCCATAGACTTCTCCACGGCAGATCCAAACCTTCACACCGATAAGTCCGACCTTAGTGAGGGCACCAACATGACAATAATCAATATCAGCGCGAAGAGTATGTAGAGGTGTTCTACCTTCCTTATACATCTCCTTACGGGCCATTTCAGCACCGTTCAAACGACCAGAGACTTGCACCTTGATACCTTCGGCACCCATACGCATGGTAGAAGCAATGGCTTGCTTTACCGCACGGCGATAAGCAATCTTACCTTCCAATTGACGAGCGATCTTGTTAGCAACAATAACTGCGTCTACTTCTGGACGTTTCACTTCAAAGACATTGATTTGAACATCTTTGTTGGTAATTTTTTTCAGTTCCTCTTTCAATTTGTCGACATCTTTACCTTCCTTACCGATAATCATACCGGGGCGAGCAGTACAGATAGTGATAGTCACAAGTTTAAGAGTTCTCTCTATAATGATACGGGAAATATAACCTTCAGCCAGACGGGCATTCAGATATTTTCTGATTTTGCTATCTTCGAGCAAAGTATCACCATAGTTATTTCCGCCGTACCAGTTGGAATCCCAACCACGAACAATGCCGAGGCGGTTACTAATTGGATTGATTTTCTGTCCCATCTTAGCGATTAATTTTGATTTTCGTTATTATTCTTCGTATCAACAAATATGGTTACATGGTTCGAACGTTTGCGAACGCGGTATCCACGACCTTGAGGAGCGGTCTGTAGACGTTTTAGCATCATTCCACCATCAACATAAATGCCGGTTACATATAATGTTTCTTGGTCTGCTTTCTTGCCACTTTTCTGTTCCCAATTAGCAATAGCAGATTTGAGCAACTTTTCTAATCTGTGCGAAGCCTCTTTGGTAGAGAATTTAAGAACTCCCAATGCCTTATTAACTTCCATACCACGGATCATATCAGCGACAAGTCGCATTTTACGAGGTGAGGTAGGAACGTTATTCAGCTTAGCAAAGTAAAGGGATTTCTTTGCCTCTTTTCTTGCTTCAGCTACATTTCTTTTTCTTGCACCCATTTTAATCTTTTATTAGAGTTTTGTGATTATATGGATTATCTATTTCCTGAGTGACCACGGAAGGTACGAGTAGGTGCAAACTCACCGAGTTTATGACCTACCATGTTTTCCGTAACATATACAGGAATAAATTTGTTTCCATTGTGAACTGCGATAGTGTGACCTACGAAATCAGGGGAAATCATCGATGCGCGAGACCATGTCTTCACAACGCTTTTCTTTCCGCTTTCATTCATATCAAGCACTTTTTTCTCGAGTTTCAGGTTGATATATGGTCCTTTTTTTAATGAACGGCTCATAACTTGTTACATTTAATAGGTTATTTCTTCTTTCTTTCGATAATGTACTGGTTAGACTGTTTCTTAGGAGTACGAGTCTTATAACCTTTAGCCAACAAGCCTTTGCGTGATCTTGGGTGTCCACCAGAGGCACGACCTTCACCACCACCCATTGGGTGATCTACAGGGTTCATAGCCACACCACGAACACGTGGACGACGACCCAACCAGCGCGAGCGTCCTGCCTTGCCGGATTTCTCAAGAGCGTGGTCTGAATTGCCGACTACACCAATAGTAGCACGACATGCGCTCAAGATCTTACGTAATTCTCCAGAAGGCAACTTAATGATTGCATACTTATCTTCACGAGAAGTAAGTTGTGCAAATACACCAGCCGAACGAGCCAATGCAGCACCTTGTCCTGGACGCAATTCGATATTGTGAATCAACGTACCGAGGGGAATGTTCTGCATAGGAAGTGCGTTTCCTACTTCAGGAGCAGCTTCTGCGCCTGAGAGGATTGTTTGTCCTACTTGCAATCCATTAGGAGCAAGAATATAACTTTTCTCACCATCAGCATAATAAAGCAATGCGATACGAGCCGAACGGTTTGGATCGTATTCGATTGACTTTACGACTGCGGGTACACCATCTTTGTTTCGTTTGAAATCAATTACTCTGTATTTCCGTTTGTGTCCACCACCAATATAACGCATGGTCTCTTTACCAACATGGTTACGACCACCCGTTTTACGGATACCGCGCACAAGGGATTTTTCTGGTGCACTTGCTGTAATTGTATCAAAAGCACCAATAATTTTGTGTCTTTGCCCCGGTGTAGAGGGTTTTAATTTGCGTACAGCCATTTTAATTAAATATTGCTATAAAAATCAATTGTTTCTCCTTCTTTCAATGTAACAACTGCTTTCTTATATGCAGCAGCCTTACCTTGAACAACCCCACTCTTAGTGTAGCGAACCTTTTGCTTAGGTGCTACGATAGAAGTGTTCACAGCAAGAACAGTTACATTGTACATCTCCTCAATTGCCTGCTTAATCTCAAGCTTATTGGCACTTCTTTCAACGCGGAAGCCATAGCGATTGAGTTTTTCGCCAAGACCGGTCATTTTCTCGGTCACGATTGGTTTGATAATAATTGCCATAGTTTTACCTCCTTATGCATTAAAAGTTTTCTCAATAGCAGCGATTGCCTCTTCAGCGACAACCACAACCTTTGAGTTCATAATTGAGTAAGTGTTTAATTCTGAAACAGTTACTACTTTTGCACTCTGCAAATTTCGAGCTGACAAATATACGACTTTATTTTCAACTGGCAAAACGATTAGAGACTTTTTATCAGAAATCTTCAAATTATTCTGCATCTCGATGAAAGCCTTAGTTTTTGGAGCGTCGAAATTGATATTCTCAAGCACTACAATCTGTTGATTTTTAGCACGAAGAGAAAGAGCAGACTTACGAGCGAGTTGCTTTACTTTCTTATTGAGCTTAAAATCATAGTCGCGTGGTACGGGACCGAAGATACGACCACCACCTACACGAACAGGCGACTTGATATCACCAGGACGAGCACCACCTCCTCCTTTCTGACGACCAAGTTTGCGAGTAGAACCAGCTATTTCCGAACGTTGTTTTGACTTATGTGTACCTTGGCGCTGATTAGCCAAATATTGCTTCACATCCAAATAAATGGCATGCTCATTAGGTTCGATGCCAAAGATAGCATCATTCAACTGTACTTTTCTTCCAGTATCCTCACCTTTGATATTATAAATACTCAGTTCCATTTTATTGGTTTATGATAACGATTGAATTTTTAGCGCCTGGTACAGAACCCTTGACCATGATCAAGTTGTACTCAGGGATAACTTTAAGTACGACCAGGTTTTGCATAGTAACACGTTCGCTACCCATTTGCCCTGCCATACGCATACCTTTGAATACTCGAGAAGGATAGGAGCAAGCACCTATAGAACCGGGCGCACGAAGACGGTCGTCCTGACCGTGTGTTGCTTGACCAACACCACCAAAGCCGTGTCGTTTTACGACACCTTGGTAACCTTTTCCTTTGCTTGTCCCAACTACATCAACGTAGCTATTCTCTTTAAACATATCGACGGTAAGTGTATCACCAAGTTTGATACCCTCTTCAAACCCGTCGAACTCTGCCAAATGTGCCATAGGTTGCACACCTGCAGCCTTGAAGTGACCAGCCTCTGCTTTATTGGTATGTTTAGCCGACTTTGGCATAAACCCTACCTGAACAGCCTCATAACCATCTTTCTCGACAGTTTTGATTTGCGTAACTACGCAAGGACCAGCCTCGATAACAGTGCATGGGATATTCTTTCCATCGGCACTGAAAACGGAAGTCATTCCGATTTTTTTTCCTAATAATCCTGGCATTTCAAAATAGTTTGAATTGTTAATTATTTACAGTCTACTCTCGCCATCTACTAATCAGCAGCAGATGGAAGCATCTGCGTTGTTATTATACTTTGATTTCTACGTTCACACCGCTGGCAAGTTCGAGTTTCATCAGTGCCTCAACAGTCTTAGCATTCGACGAGTAGATATCGATGAGACGTTTGTAACTTGAGAGTTCGAATTGCTCACGACTCTTCTTGTTTACGAAAGTTGAACGGTTGACTGTGAAGATACGCTTGTGTGTTGGCAGAGGTACAGGACCACTAACAACAGCACCCGTTGCTTTTACAGTCTTCACGATCTTCTCAGCAGACTTGTCTACGAGATTGTGATCGTAGGATTTCAGTTTGATACGAATTTTTTGACTCATAATGTTTTAGTTGTTAATATTGAGCAATGTGGTGCGACTTAAGAGTCATTCGCTAAGCCGCTCGCCACATTCCTTATTCATTTTATACAAGGTCAACTCGACCACCAGCTTCTTGAAGTACGGTTTTAGCAATAGCAGAACTTACCTCAGCATAGTGCGAGAACTCCATAGAAGATGTTGCACGTCCTGAAGTGATGGTACGCAAAGCGGTTACATAGCCGAACATCTCAGCCAATGGCACCTTAGCCTTTACGATACGAGCACCTGTACGAGCAGTATCCATACCTTCTACTTGTCCACGACGTTTGTTCAAGTCACCGATGACATCACCCATGCTCTCTTCTGGAGTAACCACTTCCACCTTCATGATAGGCTCCATCAATACTGGACGAGCCTTAGCGCAAGCGTTCTTGAATGCTATCTGAGCACAAATCTCGAATGACAACTGGTCGGAGTCTACAGGGTGGAACGAGCCATCAAGTACCGTTACCTTCAGTTTATCCATTGGGAAGCCCGCAAGAACACCATTCTTCATAGCGCTCTGGAAACCTTTTTGGATGGAAGGAATGAACTCCTTAGGTATATTACCACCTTTGACTACATCTTCGAATTGGAGCGAACCCTCGAAGTCTGGATCAGCAGGTTCAACACGCACGATGATATCAGCGAACTTACCACGACCACCAGACTGTTTCTTGTAGACCTCACGAAGTTCAACCGGTTGAGTGATAGCCTCACGATATGCGACCTGAGGACGACCTTGATTACATTCAACTTTGAACTCACGTTTCAGACGGTCGATAATGATCTCCAAGTGCAACTCACCCATACCTGAAATAACGGTTTGACCCGTTTGCTCATCGGTCTTAACGGTGAATGTTGGGTCTTCTTCAGCCAACTTAGCCAAGCCAACACCGAGTTTATCAAGGTCTTTCTGAGTCTTAGGCTCAACCGAGATACCAATCACAGGAGCAGGGAAGTCGATTGACTCCAATACAATAGGCTTATCCTCATCGCAGAGGGTATCACCCGTACGGATATCCTTGAAACCTACACCGGCACCTATATCACCAGCAGAGATAACATCTACTGGGTTCTGGTGATTAGAGTGCATCTGGAACAAACGAGAGATACGCTCTTTCTTGCCCGAACGAGGATTGTAAACATACGAGCCAGCCTCTAACTTACCACTATATACACGAACATAGCAGAGACGACCTACATAAGGATCGGTAGCAATCTTAAATGCAAGTGCACAAAGAGGCTCATCCTCTGATGGCTTACGAGTGAGAGGCTCACCGGTCTGTACATCTGTTCCGTTTACTACAGGGTTGTCCAAAGGACTTGGAAGGTAAGCACAAACAGCATCAAGCATTGTTTGCACACCTTTATTCTTGAAACTTGAACCGCAGATGACAGGGAAAATCTCTTGTGCCAATGTACCTTTACGGATTGCAACACGGATCTCATCTTCTGTGATAGTAGAAGGATCGCTAAAGTACTTCTCCATCAAGGTGTCATCGAACTCAGCGCAAGCGTCGAGCATCTTACCACGCCATTCTTTAGCCTCTTCAACCAAGTTTGCAGGAATTTCTTCCTCTACATACTCAGCGCCCATGGTCTCATCGTGCCACAGGATAGCCTTCATCTTAATAAGGTCAACAACGCCTTTGAAGGTCTCTTCTGATCCAATAGGTATTTGAATAGGGCAAGGAGTAGCACCAAGAACCTCTTTAATCTGACGAACTACATCAAAGAAGTTGGCACCCGAACGGTCCATCTTATTAACGTAGCAGATACGTGGTACATTATACTTACTTGCTTGATGCCATACGGTCTCGGACTGTGGTTGAACACCACCAACAGCGCAGAGAGTCATAACAGCGCCATCCAAGATACGAAGAGAACGCTCAACCTCTACAGTGAAATCGACGTGCCCCGGAGTATCAATCAAGTTGATTTTGTACTTATTGTTTTGATAGTTCCAGTAGGTGGTGGTAGCAGCAGAAGTGATTGTTATACCACGTTCTTGCTCTTGCTCCATCCAGTCCATAGTAGCAGCGCCATCATGCACCTCACCGATCTTATGAGTAAGACCAGTATAGTAAAGGATACGCTCTGAGGTCGTTGTCTTACCGGCATCGATGTGGGCCATGATACCGATGTTACGAGTGAGTTTTAAGTCGTGCTTAGCCATTTGTTTACTAATACCTTATTGTGATACCATTAGAATCTAAAGTGTGCGAAAGCACGGTTAGCCTCAGCCATACGGTGCATATCCTCTTTACGTTTAAATGCACCACCTTGGTTGTTATAAGCATCCATAATCTCGGCAGCCAATTTCTCAGCCATCGAGTGACCACCACGCTTACGCGCAAAGGCTATCATATTTTTCATTGAAATAGACTCCTTACGATCTGGACGGATCTCAGTAGGAACCTGGAAGGTAGCACCACCGATACGGCGTGACTTTACTTCCACCAAAGGAGTAATGTTACTCAAGGCTTGTTTCCAGATGTCTAGAGAACTTTTCTCTTCGTTTTTCATCTTTTGACCAACAGTCTCGAGTGCAGTGTAGAACACACTATAGGCGGTATTTTTCTTACCGTCAAGCATAAGGTGATTAACGAACTTTGCGACCATCACCTCTCCGAACACGGGATCTGGGAGGATAACCCGTTTCTTTGGTTTTGCTTTTCTCATTTTAGTTTGTTTGTTTAGTTTGGTTGTCAATTCTTCAACCCCGTCGCTTCGAGGTTTACTCAACCGATCAACTCATTAAATCTACTGTGCCGAACATAATCGGCGTTAGTTAAAAAGGGCGTCCTTCTTATTTCTTTGCTTTAGGACGTTTAGCACCATACTTACTACGACGCTGCAAACGGTTAGCCACACCAGCGGTATCGAGTGTACCACGAACGATGTGATAACGAACACCTGGAAGATCCTTAACACGACCACCACGTACCATTACGATACTGTGCTCTTGCAAGTTATGTCCTTCACCCGGGATGTAAGCGTTTACCTCTTTTTGGTTAGTCAAACGCACACGTGCAACCTTACGCATTGCTGAGTTAGGTTTCTTAGGCGTAGTGGTATATACACGTACGCACACACCACGGCGTTGTGGACAACTATCCAACGCAGGGGATTTGCTTTTGTCGATAAGTTCTGCTCTTCCTTTTCTAACTAATTGTTGAATTGTAGGCATCTTAACTTGTTTTTAATTACTTATATATTAATTACTTATATTCCACATAGGCACACTAAGCCCAAAATGGACTGCAAAATTACAGCTTTTCTCTCACACTCACAAGCATTTGGATATTTTTTTTGCTAAATACTGCAAAATAATGCCTTTAGGGATTATGCGCGTTTCCGTTTTAGTGATTCACACATCCCGAATGTGTAATGGGATGTTCTAAAAATCCACGTTTCGTTTTTTTTATTAACTGTGATGTTTTCTCCACTTTTTGAGCGCTTTATGGTTTTTATTTGTATCTGCTTGCCTTTCACTCAGTCACAATGCTCGCATTGCTCCTTCGTTCAAGCCAACCATCTACTAAATAAAATTCCACAAATCATCTCAAAAGCAATTTTTAGAACATCCCTAATAAAAAAGCCTGCCTTAGCAACACTTTGCTAAGGCAGGCTCACCACAAAAACAATCAATAAAATGAATTATCCATTCACTTTAGCCATGTGTGCGATAAGGTCGAGCACTTTGTTAGAGTAGCCGATCTCATTATCGTACCAAGAGATAACTTTCACGAACTTATCGGTGAGATAAACACCTGCGTTAGCGTCGAAGATAGAGGTGAGAGTGCAGCCAAGGAAGTCGCTTGAAACGACAGCATCCTCAGTGTAACCAAGCACACCCTTCAATTCGCCATTAGCAGCCTCTTTCATTGCAGCGCAGATATCCTCTTTTGTTGCAGGTTTCTCGAGGTTAACAGTAAGGTCAACAACCGATACATCGAGAGTAGGAACACGCATCGAGATACCAGTCAGTTTGCCGTTCAATGCAGGGATAACTTTACCTACAGCCTTAGCAGCACCTGTAGAAGAAGGAATGATGTTACCACTAGCAGCACGACCACCACGCCAATCCTTCAGAGATGGACCATCAACGGTCTTCTGAGTAGCGGTAGTAGAGTGAACAGTAGTCATCAAACCGTTAACGATACCGAACTTATCATTCAGAACCTTAGCGATAGGAGCCAAGCAGTTGGTGGTACAAGAAGCGTTAGATACGAATTGTGTACCCTTAACATAAGTCTTCTCGTTTACACCACAAACGAACATAGGAGTATCGTCTTTTGAAGGAGCAGACATTACAACATACTTTGCACCTGCGTTGATATGAGCTTGTGCTTTCTCTTTAGTAAGGAAGAGACCCGTTGATTCAACAACATACTCAGCACCTACTTCGTTCCAAGCGAGTTCGTTAGGATCTTTGCAAGCGGTAACGCGGATAGCCTTGCCATTTACAATCAACTTGCTGTTCTCAACATCAGCTTCGATAGTTCCTTCGAACTGACCGTGCATAGTGTCGTACTTCAGCATGTAAGCCAAATAATCAACAGGACAAAGGTCGTTGATACCAACAATCTCAATGTCTTTACGAGTTTGAGCAGCACGGAAAACGAAACGTCCGATACGGCCAAAACCATTAATACCTACTTTTGTCATAACTTATTTGTATTTTAGTTAGTAAAACTTTTCTTCGTTATATGGAACTATGCACAAAGCAACGGTTCATATATTCGTATTTGCTGCATGCAATTACTGTACCATTTTCGGGCTGCAAAGGTAGTAAAAAGGGATTAATTGCGGATAAAAATCCCTATATATTTTTGTTTTGTAATCTATACCTTGCAATATAGACTCCTTAAATAACGGCCTATTTTCGTCCAAAATCGGCGGGAATCTCGCCCCAATGAGGGGTATCCCAATGGAGGACTTGGGTAGTATAGGTGTGCTGCTGAAGCCAGTTTTCTGCAATACGGAGGCTTTCAAAGATAGGGGCATTCTTATCGGTAGGTTGCAGTTTGGTAGCAGCATGTTTCTTCTTTAACCAACTGAGAGCAGTACGGCTATCGGAATAGATGGGCCAATCAAGATGTTGCTGTTGCAGCCATATCAGTCCTAACACAATAGCAAGGAACTCGCCAACGTTGTTTGTTCCTTCTTCATAAGGTCCACGGTGAAAAGCCTCTGCGCCAGTATCTGCCACCATGGCTCGAAACTCCATCTTTCCTGGATTTCCCGAACAAGCAGCATCCACGGCTAAATAGGGATACTGTGGTTTGGGCACGGTAGAGACAGGTGTCTTGGCAATACGGGGTGTGGAGGGAGCGGACTTCGAAGGTCCGTCTTCGTAGGCTTTCTCTGCATCCTGCATGGTAGAGAACGACTTATAACGAGCACCTGCAAAGCCTTTTACCTGCTTCTCACAGTCGGACCAAGAGGAATAGATACCCGGCTTACGGCCTGCCCAAACAACATATATTTTCTTTTTCATTTCTTTCAATAAATAATTTATCGTACCTTTGCGGTCCATTCAACAACAAAAATGCATACCGTTTGCCCCTGTAGTTCAATGGATAGAATACGAGTTTCCTAAACTTTAGATCCGGGTTCGATTCCCGGCGGGGGTACACCAAACGGTCTGCAAAGGTACACATAAAATTAGAATTGACAACAAGCGAGTTCGTACTATGAAAAGAATGAGCATCCTATCCAGCCTCTTTTTCTGCTGTGTGCTTGCCTCTGCAGGCGCCTATACAATGCAGGCTGTTCCTAACCCCCATCTCACATCCGTAGAATATTATGTTGCTAACCCTGACGGTATCTTATCCGATAGTTGCGTAGCACAACTCAACCAGATTGCCAACACCCTATATAAGAAGGCTGAGGTAGAGATGGTGACTGTGGCTATTGATGAGATGGTTAATAACGAGAGTGTCGAGGACTTTGCTCAGTCGTTATTCAACTCTTGGGGTATAGGCAAAGCAGAAAAGAATACGGGGGTACTTATCCTCTTGGTACGCAATAGTCGAGACATTCGCATCCATACGGGGGTAGGATTGGAAGGTATCTTACCTGATGGTCGATGCTCCGATATTCTGCAGGATGATATGATACCTTTGCTTAGTGATGAAAAGTGGGATGAAGGTGTCTTGGCTGGAGCAAAGGCTATTGCAAACGAGGTGACAACCGACGATGCTCTTGCTGAACTGCTACTCGACTTCCACCGTCCTTCGAAAGCACCTTTGTATATAAGTTACTATCTGTGCCTTTCTTTTTTCATGCTTATCTTACTTGCCTTTGCTGCCTATAAGGAACTGAATGGACGGAAAGATAAGATGAATAACATACGTTACCAGCATGCTAAAGTCAATCTCTATAAGTTTCAGATCTGTGGAATATTCTTTGCTGTGCCATGTGCTTTCTTCTTGTGGTGGTATCTTAAGCAAGTAAAACGCCTTCGTACACAACCGATGCTTTGCCCAGAATGCAAGAAACCAATGCGGCTTCTCTCGGAGGAGGAAGAGGATATATACCTTAACAATGCAGAGCAAGCCGAAGAGCGGATAAAGAGTATGGACTACGATGTATGGTTCTGTCCTTCGTGTCTCAACCATATCACCCTACCCTACGAACAAAAGAATACACAGTATACACAATGCCCTTACTGCCACGCTAAGACTTACACCTTACAGAGCGATGTCATTACTCGGCACCCAACTACGCTTATTGAGGGACGAGGGGAGAAAACCTATCGATGTGAGCATTGTGGGAAGACATCTATCAAGACCTATATTATTCCTTGTGTACCGGTAGTAGTTGCTACAGGCGGCAGACACGGTTCAGGCGGAGGAATGAGTGGGGGCAGTTTCGGAGGCGGCATCAGTTTCGGAGGTGGTGCAAGTGGCAAGTTCTAACGACAATATTAACTAAATAACATCATAACACATTATGAAAAAAGGAACACTTATCACATTGGTTGTGTTGGCAGTAATAGCGCTTATTGCTATTTGGGGCTTTGGTCAGTACAACAGTTTAGTAACTCAACAAGAGACAGTGGAGAGTGCATGGGCACAAGTAGAGAACCAGTATCAGCGCAGATCAGACCTTGTACCTAACTTAGTCAACACGGTCAAGGGTTATGCTGCTCACGAACAGAACACCCTTGATGCCGTAGTAGAGGCACGGTCGAAGGCAACCTCTATCCAACTCAATGCAGACAACCTATCGGAGGAGGACTTGAAAGCCTTTGAGAGTGCACAAAACGAACTGAGTAGCGCTTTAGGACGCCTTATTGCTATTAGTGAGGCTTATCCAGACTTGAAAGCAAATGAAAATTTCAGTAAGTTGCAAGACCAACTGGAAGGCACAGAGAACCGTATTACAGTAGCCCGCAACGAATTCAATAAGACAGCCAAAGAGTATAACACCTTTGTTCGTCGTTTTCCAACAAACATCGTAGCCAATCTATGCAACTTTGAAAGGAAGGCATACTTTGCTGCAGCAGAAGGTGCAGACAAAGCCCCTACGGTTGAGTTCTAAGTAGAAAATATATGAAGCATGTAAATGCCATTATCTGTATCCTTCTTGTAAGCATACTGTTCTCTTCGTGTGGTTTTATGTTGGAGCCAAAGAAGTATAATTGTACGATATCAGGCACAATATATTCCAATAGAGAATCGAAAGAGCCCATATCAAACTTAGCCATATACATAACTGATACTGAGACCGACACTTTGTCATACGGTATGTCTTATCTAGATAGAGAATATACAACTTATACAGACGAAAATGGTCATTTTTCGATCGACATTTCCTCCGAAAAGATACATACTGAAATATATGCTTCTACAAGAATAAACATAGATGGTACACCATATACCAAAGATTACTATTGCGATACAGATAGTTCACTCTGTCAAAGTTATGTATTTCATATAGAAGCGAGTAAATATAGAGCTACCAAATTTAAAGACATGCAAATATACATGAGCGAAGAGGGACATGTTTCGGTAGAGCCATGTCAATTTACAAGAAATCAAGCAATAGAAATTACACTTCCATACGGGGTTCAAAAATTTTACAATTACAGACTAAAGGAAGTCGTTGCAACTGAGACAGAAGAATATATCTATCCATGTTCATTATCACATAAGGTTGTATATTGTCCGAGTGCCTCGGAAGATAATCCAATTTCATATACCAATGAACCTATTAGAATAGATCTAGCCATTCCAGATTCTATTCCTGCAGGTATTTATAGCTTAGTAGCGACAGTACAAAACGGGTGGGGTGTAGTAAGTTCAAGTGCTCGCTGGGATTGCATAATTGAACTTATAGATGAATAATTATGATTTAAAGCATTCGGCAATGGATACAAAGCAGATATTGGAGTTTTTGACGGGGTTGGCGTGTAATAACAACCGAGAGTGGTTTAGTGAGCACAAAGAGGAGTACACCCGTTGCAGAGAAGAGTTTGAAGGGTTTACTACATCGTTTATAGATGCCATGCAACAAGTAGACCCGATGCTACAAGGGTTGTCACCTAAGGATTGTATATGGCGTATCTATCGGGATGTGCGTTTCTCTCCTGACAAGAGACCTTATAAGGAATGGTTTGGCACTTTCTTAGCCGCTCACGGGGGAAAGAAGAGTCCTTATGGCGGGTACTACCTCCATATACAGCCAGAGCGTTGTATGTTTGCAGGGGGTATATGGTGTCCAGAACCTAAACTACTGAAGGGTCTCAGGCAAAGTATCTACGACAATGCTGACGAGTTGGAGGAGATAATGAATGCACCGTCTTTCCGCAAGTACTTCAAGGACTTTGATACCGAATATATGTTACAGCGCGTGCCGCAAGGTTTCCCTGCCGATTGGGAGCATGGCGATTGGCTAAAGCGTAAGGCATTCACTTGCTCGTGTATGTTCACCGACGAAGAGGTGGAACAAGAGGATTTCCTGCAACATCTGATGGAGGTATGCAAAGCGTTCAAGCCTATGAATGACTTCCTGAATTATACCTTCGAGGAGTTGGATGAATAATAATTAACCAATTAACAATTAACAATCAACAACGCTGCTGATAACGCTTAGTTATTGGGGCGGGTGAGGGTTAGTTGGGCAGTGTGGGAGGGATTGGAGAGAAGGAGGTTGCCGTCGGGGGTTAGTACGGCGGACGAGACTTGTTCCAATACCTCACCTAATCGTTGTTCTTGGTCCATCTTATCGGGACAGTACATCCGTGTAGCATAGATATCCATTAGGCGTAAGGAGTCACCTTCAATAGATAAGGTGCCCCCCATACGATTGCAACCTATATAACAAGCAAACGAATGATTATCCACATCAAACAAGATATTCGGTGCTTCCTCGTCAGCCTCAGCATGCAAGGGCACACTATCTAATTGGACTATCAGCCAATCACCTTGGAGAGAGTGCAGGTCGAAGGCAGTCGAGGTAGTAGAGTTAGTCTTAGTACATCCCATAGAGAGGGAAGCAAGCAGGCAAAGGAACAGATATGCCTTTTTCATAGTATTCATGGTCGTGGGTTCTATTCTTTGCTGAGTGCTTGTAGGCATCTTGCTAAGCCGTCGGTCCAATGGGGGATATTGCAACCGAAGGTCTTCTTTATCTTTGACTTATCCAATACGCTATAGTGGGGACGAGGGGTTTTAGATGGATACTCAGCCGACAAGATAGGCATCACCTTGCATGCGGCATGTGTCTGCTGCTGAATCTCGTGTGCGAAGTCATACCACGAGCATACGCCTTCGTTGGTAAAATGGTATACACCAGGTACTTGGTTATCGGACTCAATGATGCAGAAGATAGCCTTGGCAAGGTCGGCAGCATAGGTAGGAGTACCGATCTGGTCGAAGACAACGGAGAGTTGTTCTTTGGAAGCAAAGAGGTTGATCATGGTCTTCACAAAGTTCTTTCCATAGGCAGAATAGAGCCATGCGGTGCGGATGATGATAGCCTTTGGGTTGGACTGCATGAGCAGTCGTTCGCCTTCTAACTTCGTGCGTCCGTATGCAGTCTGTGGCGCAGGGGTTTGTTCCTCGGTGTAAGGCATACAAGCACTGCCATCGAATACATAGTCGGTTGATACATGAACGATAGGAAGTTTGGTTCGACCTAAGTTCTGCACGGCATACGCATTGATCCGTTGGGCAGTAGGTTCATCCTCTTCTGCCTTGTCGACATTAGTGTATGCAGCACAGTTGACGATGAAGTCAATATGGTTATTCTCGACAAAAGCGAAGACGGCATTGGGGTCGGTAATGTCTAACTCTTGGACGTCAGTGAAGAAGTACTGATGTTTATTATGTAGAGGTGCAAGGTTGCGCATCTCATTGCCTAACTGGCCATTAGAACCGGTGATGAGTATATTCATTGGTTAATGTTTTAGGGATGTTATAAAAATTCCACGTTCTTAATTCATTACTACTAACTGGGATGTCTTATCACTTTTTGAGTGCTTTGCGGTTTTTATTTGTATCTGCTTGACTTTCACTCAGTCACAGTGCTCGCACGCTGTCACCCTTAAAATCGTAGATTTGAAGGGAACCCGAAGCTCCTTCGTTCAAGCCAACCATCTACTAAATAAAATTCCACAAATCATCTCAAAAGCAATTTTTAGAACATCCCTTTAGTGTTAGAATGTATTCCTGTAAGAGGGGATGATGTTTGTCTTTGTCGCTGAGAATCATCTTATCAGCCGGTACTTGCCAATCGATGTTCAGTTGCGGATCGGATAGCAAGATGCCCCCTTCGGACGCCTTATTATAGAGGTTATCACACTGATAGGAGAATATAGCGTGTTGTGAGAGGACGGAGAATCCGTGTGCAAAGCCTTGTGGGATAAGGAATTGTCGGTGGTTATCCTCGGAGAGCCGGACAGAGAACCACTGTCCGAAGGTAGGGCTACCTTCTCGCAAGTCGACGGCTACATCGAGGACCTCGCCGACGATGCAGGAGACGAGTTTGGACTGTGCATAGGGTGCTTTCTGGAAATGGAGTCCGCGTACCACGCCATAGGATGAGGAGGACATGTTGTTCTGCACGAAATGCTGTTTGATACCTGCCTTGGCATAGCGTTCGGCGTTGTAGGTCTCCATGAAGAATCCCCGCTCGTCTTTGAAGACATCGGGTTCGATGATAAGGAGGTCCTTGATAGGTGTTTCGATAATATTCATAGGGATGATTTTGTGCTGTATTATGTGCATGCAAAGGTACGGAATTATTTTGGAGTGGGCAAGAGGGGGGGGGGCAATTAACAATTAACATACAGGGCTGATACAATCGAGCCTAGCGGCTCGGACGACACGAGGGCGTGTCGTCTCCACAATCGTGGTATGGTCAAACGGGTCTTGCGACCCGAACGACACGAGGGCTCGATACGGTATTCTTGTTCAGCCCACTGGGCTTCACTCGCTCAGGCAGACTCAGTGCTTCGCACCTGCCTGAGCTTCACGTCTCCACAATCGTAGCATGGTCAAACGGGTCTTGCGACCCGAACGACACGAGGGCGTGTCGTCTCCACAATCG
>CAVJQD010000004.1:0-47279 GCA_963651555.1 uncultured Clostridium sp.
ACCTATAGAGACATACTACCCATTTTCCAGCCTGCAAAATGACCTATAGACCAAATATTGTTCAAATATTCCCATTCTCTTTCGGGAAATTATCAAATAAGGATGTGCCTATCGATTTTCGCAGAGATGGCTGATTAGTTGTACGATGGTGTTGATATCGATATGGGTTGTGTTGATGCAGAGGTCGTAGTTGGATGCAACACCCCAATGACCGTTGGTGTAGAAATTGTAATATGCGGCTCTCTGTTTATCGGTTTTCTCGATTAGTTCCTCAGCTTGTTTGGAAGAGATATTCATTCGCTGTTCTAAGCGATGGATACGCTCGTCTATATCGCAGGAAAGGAAGATGTTAAGACAGTCGGGGTGATCGCGCAGGATATAATCGGCACAACGACCCACAAAGATACAGTTGCCTTGCTCTGCCAGTTGGAGGATGACCTGACTTTGTATTTGGAATAGCTCTTGTTTCCCGCTGCCAATGGCATACATATAGGGGTTGCATACCTCGTCGACTTGTGCAAAGAGGTTAGGGTTGAAGTTGCTGGCTTTGGCTGCTTCGGCAAGTAGTTCTTTGTCGTAGTAAGACAATGACATTTCTTTTGCTAAGGCTTTGCCAACGGCTCTACCTCCTGCTGCGAGTTCTCTACCGATGTTGATTATCATAATTAGTTGCTTTAGGGATGTCACCGTTCCAACTTCAGCACCATAGCTGAACGTGCAGGGATATACAATTTCAGCCAACCCTTATGTTCCTCGGCATAGAGAGGGTCTGGTTGTGTGAAATGTTCCACAGAATCGTCTGCCAAGCCGAAGCCTGCAAACTCTTTTGCATCGGTGTTCAAGATAGTCTTATATTTACCTTCGGGTACTAAGATGCCATAATCAGAGAAAGATTTCTCTCTGTTCCAATTAAACACAAACACCAAATCGCCTCTGCGATAGGCAATCAATTGGTCACCTTCGTTGTCGCAAAGCGTATAAACCCACGGGAGATGTTTACCATTCTCATCCGTTACGGGCACAAGATACTTGCGCAGAAGATGCACCATCGCCTCATCGAAAGCATTCAAGTCGTAATAGTAGAAGTTCTTGTTATCTACCAGACTCCATTGCCTGCGAGCATATTTATAACTCCAACCATTGCCTTCGCGTGGAAAATCGATCCACTCAGGGTGGCCAAACTCATTCCCCATAAAGTTGAGGTAACCGCCATTAATGGTAGATGCCGTGATCAGCCGTATCATCTTGTGCAATGCAATTCCACGGTCAACCATATAGGTATTCGACCCATGCTCCATGTGCCAATACATCTCCGCATCGATGAGTCGGAAGATGATGGTCTTATCGCCAACCAACGCTTGGTCGTGACTCTCGGCATACGAGATAGTCTTTTCGTCTTGTCGACGGTTGGTCATCTCATACAAGATATGCCCTGCCTTCCAATCTTCATCTTTTACCTCTTTGATATACTTAATCCAGAAATCGGGAATACCCATCGCCAAACGGTAATCGAAGCCCATACCCCCATCTTTTATTGGCGTTGCCAAACCAGGCATACCCGACATCTCCTCGGCAATCGTTATGGCATGCTTATTCACCTGATGTATTAACTTATTCGCCAAGGTTAGATAGCAAATAGCATCGCCATCCTCGTTGAGGTTGTAATAATCGGAATAGGACGAGAAACTCTCACCCAAACCGTGTGAACGATAAATCATACTCGTCACGCCATCGAAGCGGAAGCCATCAATATGATATTCGTCGAGCCAGAACTTGCAGTTGCTCAACAAGAAATGCAGCACCTCGGTCTTCTCATAGTTAAAGCATAGGCTATCCCATGCAGGATGTTCACGCCTTGCACCAGTATGAAAATACTGATAAGGTGTACCGTCGAAGTTACCCAATCCTTCTTGCTCATTCTTCACGGCATGCGAATGAACGAGGTCCATGATGACCGCAATACCTCTTTGGTGAGCGTCATCTATCAGATGCTTCAGTTCATCAGGCGTCCCAAAGCGTGACGATGCCGCGAAGAAATTGGAGACATGATAACCAAATGAGCCATAATAAGGATGTTCCTGAATGGCCATTATCTGTACACAGTTGTAGCCCAACTGGGCAATACGCGGCAACACATTCAACCGGAACTCCTCATACGACGACACTTTCTCTTCCTCGCCTGCCATACCTATATGGCATTCGTAGATAAACAGTGGATCTGTCTTCGGGATAAAACGTTTCTTTTGAAAAGTATACGGCTCTTGCGGGGCCCATACCTGAGCCGAGAATATCTTCGTCTGCTCATCTTGCACCACGCGGGTAGCATACGAGGGAATACGCTCGCCTTGACCACCTTGCCAAGTGATGAGCAACTTATACAACTGCCCATGCTGCAAAGCATCATAAGGCAGTTGTATCTCCCATACACCATTATCTAAAGGCGTAAGAACATATTTTTTCGACACTTTCCACCGACTAAAATCACCGATCAAATGGATACTTTGAGCATTCGGTGCCCACTCTCGAAACACCCAGCCATCGGCTGTCTTGTGCAATCCGAAATAGAGATAACCATCGGCGAAATCCGATAACGGCATCCCTTGTGTCAGCCTTTTCTCCATCGTAATAGCATAGTTATAACGACCATTGATAGCATTCTCAAAAGGCTTTAAGTAAGGGTCTTTCTTGATTATTTTCAGTGTTTTCATCGGTAGAAATGTGTTAGGGGAGCACGAAGCTCCCCAATGAAATATTATCTTATCGAGCGGAACGAGTATCGCGTATCTTCACGATAATCTTGCGATACTGCTGTCCTTCTGCTATACCTGGCTGATGAGCATCTTCTGGGAAGAACACAGCAAAATGTCCTGCAGGAACAAGTACCTTGGCTGTGGCTTTGTCGCTATAAAACTCCACATCTTTCTGCTCATTGTAAGGCGACATCACCGACTCACAATCGCATTGTGCCTTCCAACCCATATATTCGTTGCCACCCAGAGGTATCTGAATATCGATATACTCTTTGTGGGCTTCCATTTTGCAATTCTCTTCTTCTTTACCGATGAAATCGTTGATATTTACCACCAAGTCGTCTCCATCTAACTTAATCTTGCAAGTTGGCAAAGCAAGCAAATCGTTGTGAGCATAAAATTCCATGAACTTCTCGAACATGGGCACGCAGGCAAAATAGGCGTCTGCGTTTTCAAGTTTGTCAATTATCATATATTGTTTATTTGGTTTGTATCCAATAACACCCCGCAAAGATACGACAATTTATCCTCTTGCGCAAATTGCCATTAAAATGACACAAAAAAAACCGTTTGAAGAACATCACGAGACCTCTTTATATACTTGTAGAGCCATAGCATAGCGCTATGACTCTACAGGTTATCAATCAGCAGAGCGGCTCTACCTACACGGTCTTAAACATCTTTTGGTGGGTCTGTGCCTCCACGATGTTAACAACATAGTCGCCAGCTCGCTCCAATACCTTCACGGCATCTTGGAAGAAAGCACTCTCTTCGTAGGTACACTTGCCCTCGTTCACCTCCACCAAGATATCGTTCAGCAGTTGGTCACGCATCGCATTGATAGCCTTTTCCACCTCACGGGCCTTATCCATCTCATCGGGAATAATATCCTCTGACTGAAGGTCCTCCACCATCTCATCGACTGCCTTACCCACCAACTGCAACATCTCTTGAATTTTCTGCCAATGCGCCTCACTCCAAACAACATCTTTCTCACGGTTGTGTTGAACGATGCAAGCGAACTTATAACATGCATCTGCCACGCTCTCTATCTCCGATGTAATACGAAGCAAGTGTTGACTGCCGACTTTCGTCTCCGAACTCAAACGACCCGTCGTCACCGAAGCTATATACTTCGACACCTCCGACTCTATCTGGTCGCTCACATCTTCCAACTTCTTGATGTGCTCAAACTTCTCTTTGAACTTCTCTACATCTTTCTCGGTTACCAATTCGGGCAACAACTCATACATACGGTGTACACGCTTGGCATAAACCGATATCTCTTTGCGCGCTTGGATAATCGACAACTCAGCCGTTGAGAGCAATCCCGTCGAGATATATGCCAATTGGAACGTTTCCTCATCGGCTGATTGTATCTCGTGCTTGCGAGGACGTATCACTTTCTCTACGAGAAGGATGATGTATTTACTCCACCAACATAGCAGTAGTACATTGATGATGTTGAACATCGAGTGAAACAACGACAAAGCAAAGGCGGATGCCTCCTCTGGGTCGGTTGGACCACATTTCTCCACAATATCCATAATGAGATGGGTATAAGGATAGAAGACTATCAATACCCAACATACACCAAAGATATTGAAGATGAAGTGCGAGAAGGCTGCTCGTTTAGCGGATAGATTAGCAGGAATAGCGGCAATATTGGCGGTGATGGTTGTACCAATATTCTCACCCAGAATCATCGCAGTAGCCAGTTCATAAGGTATCCAACCCTGGCTACACATCACGAGCGTTATCGCCATCGTGGCAGACGACGATTGAACAATGATGGTCAGCAGCGTTCCGATAGCCAAGAAAAGCAACACGGATCCATAGCCCCAACCTGTATAATTTTGCAGAAATGCCAATATCTCGGGATGGTCTTGCACATTAGGCACCGAGTCTTTCAGCAAACCAATACCCATAAACAGCAACGCAAAACCTAATATCATCTCACCGATATACCGTCTGTTGGCATGTTTTGAGAACAACAACGGCAACGAGAAAGCAATGATAGGCACTGCCAATGTGGATATATCCACCTTAAATCCAAGCAATGCAATAATCCAAGCCGTAGCCGTTGTACCAATATTGGCACCCATAATCACGCTAAAGGCTTGCGACAAGTTCAAGAGTCCGGCATTGACGAAACTCACAACCATCACCGTGGTGGCAGACGAACTCTGAATCAACGAGGTTACCAATACACCCGATAAGATTCCGACAAACTTGTTTTTGGTCACTGCAGCGAGAACCGTACGCATCTTGTGCCCCGCAACCTTTTGCAGCGCCTCACTCATCAACTTCATTCCGTAAAGGAAGATTCCCAACGAACCGATGAGCGTTAACAGATCTAATAGACCATACTTCATAATGTTCAATTTTTAGTTTGTATAAAAAACGCTTATATTCCTATAAGCGTTGTGTAAATGTTAAGTATGTCAATGTGTTCTTCTGTGTATTCGACTGACTAAGTAAGATTGTATTAGATGGGCAATATATACGTTTTTCAATTTGACTACATAAAAGCATCTGCAACCGACTGCAAAATGAAATAATCGCTTGACACATACTACGCAATCGAATTGAGCAAAATAAAACAGAGTAAGTGCGATTGTCAAACCGCAACATACTCTGCTGTAGGAGTGCGCCTTTCCCAATATGAAAGGATCGTTTATTTCTAATATGTGCCATCGTCAGAGGCAAACTATGCAACTTAAAATGCGCTGCAAAGATATGACATTTATTTGAAAATGCAAAATAGACGGTATTTTTTCACTCTACTCGCACGAAAAATAACGAGTTATCTAACTAATGCAATCAACAACATAAGATACTGGCCAATTGTCCAATGGTCAACTATTACTCAACTTCCAAAGCCAATTTGCGGCTTCCGACGAACAGAATACAGTCAAAACTAAGTTGATACACAATATGTACACTATCGTTTGTAAAGGTTATATACTCTTGTAAGAATTTTGCATACCCTTCTTCCTCCAATTTAAGTGGAATATAGTATGAATATCTCTTTAGGATTGCAGATATTGGAAAAGAGTTGTATCTTTGCGGGCTTGAAGGATATAGATTGTTATCTATCGATAATATAGATGCTTGGGAACTTGATCATTGGCGGTTAAGACTATGATATATGTTGTATGAAGCTTTTGAGTTTGAGTAGGTGAAACAACAATGAGAACTTTGATAATGGGAATATTAACTTGGACAATGGAATAATGGGATGGGTGAACTAAAATATAGGAGAGATTATGCGGTTTAAATCGGATGTAAATATAAAGAATAAGCGTGCAACATTTGACTATGAGATACTTGATAGCTATGTTGCAGGGCTGCAGTTATATGGCACAGAGATAAAATCAATTCGTGAAGGTAAGGCAGGACTGAGTGATACCTATTGTTTGTTTTCATCGGGTGAATTGTGGGTTAAGAACATGCACATTGCAGAATATGCATTGGGTACTTTCAACAACCACGTACCAAGACGAGATCGCAAATTGCTTCTCCAACGGAAAGAGTTGAACAAGTTGGAGCGTATGACGAAAGAAACAGGCAAGACAATTGTCCCTTTGCGACTTTTCATCAATGAAAAAGGACTGGCAAAATTGGAGATTGCGCTGTGCCAAGGTAAACATAGTTACGACAAGCGTCAGACCTTGCGTGAGAAAGATGATAAGCGCATGCTGGACAGAGTCTACAAAGATAATAGATAGATAACTGATTAAATATTAGCAATATGAAAAAAGCATTATTGATGATTTTGGACGGTTGGGGCATAGGTGATAAGTCCTCAGCCGATGCTATTTATTCAACCCCAACACCCAATTGGGATAAGTTGTTGGCTACCTATCCTCACTCTCAGCTTCAAGCATCGGGTGAGAATGTGGGTTTGCCTGATGGTCAGATGGGCAACTCGGAAGTAGGGCACTTGAATATCGGTGCAGGACGCATTGTGTATCAAGACCTAGTGAAGATTAATCGTGCTTGCAAGGACAATTCGATACTTCAGAATCCCGAGATTGTGTCAGCCTTTACTTATGCTAAGCAACACGGCAAGCAGGTCCATCTCATGGGTTTGACCTCGAATGGCGGCGTGCATAGTAGCCTCGAACACTTGTTCAAACTCTGTGAGATTGCAAAGCTATATGGAATAGAGAAAACCTTTATTCACTGTTTTATGGATGGGCGTGACACAGATCCTAAGAGCGGTATAGGTTTCATCGAGGATTTGCAGAAACATTGTGCAACCACGGCAGGGCATATCGCTTCTATTTGCGGACGTTACTATGCGATGGATCGCGATAAACGTTGGGAGCGTATCAAGTTGGCTTATGACCTATTGGTGAACGGTGAAGGCAAACATGCGAACGACTTATTGGCAGCGATGCGTGAGTCGTACGAGGAAGGAATCACCGATGAATTCATTAAACCTATCGTTGCTGTGGATGCTAACGATAAGCCATTGGCGACGATACAAGAGGGTGATGTAGTTATCTTCTTCAACTATCGTAACGACCGTGCAAAAGAGATTACCATAGTACTTACGCAGCAGGATATGCCAGAAGCTGGTATGCACACAATCAAGAACTTACAGTACTATTGCATGACGCCTTACGACTCATCGTTTACGGGCGTACATATTTTGTTCCCAAAAGAGAATGTGGAGAACACCATGGGCGAGATTGTGTCAAAAGCAGGCATGAAGCAGTTGCGTATTGCAGAGACGGAGAAGTTTGCGCATGTGACATTCTTCTTCTCGGGCGGTAGAGAGGCGCCATTTGAGGGAGAGGACCGTATATTGATTCCTTCTCCGAAGGTAGCCACCTACGACTTGCAGCCTGAGATGTCGGCTCCACAAGTGACTGAGGCGTTGGTGAGAGCTTTGGATACTCGCAAATATGACTATATCACACTGAACTTTGCTAACGGCGACATGGTAGGTCATACAGGAGTGTATGAGGCTATCCAAAAGGCAGTTATGACGATTGATCACTGTGTAGGCGAGGTGATAGAGGCTGCTCGTCGTAACGATTACGAGGTGATAGTCATTGCAGACCACGGTAATGCAGACCATGCCAAGAACGCAGATGGGACACCTAACACAGCGCACTCGCTGAATCCTGTTCCGTTTGTGTATGTTACAGATCGGAAGGATGCAAAAGTGAGTGACGGTATCTTGGCAGATGTAGCGCCATCGCTGTGCCATATCTTGGGTATCGAACAACCTGCCGAGATGACGGGAAAGAACCTGATACAATAGGGTTTGCGTTGTTTACTTAATTTGCGTAGTTTATGTAGGATTGTGTGAAAAGAGTATGGACATATATCCCGACGGTGGTAGTAGCGGGGGCAATATTGTACTTGTCCCTTATGCGTGATGTCCATATCTCATTCGCAGTGACGATTCCGCACATCGATAAGGTGGTGCATATATTGATGTACCTAACTTTATCGGCAGTGTTTATATGGGACTTGTATCGTGACAAATGCCCGATGAAAAGGGCGATTATCTGTTCGACGGTGCTGCCTACGGTGTATGGAGGTGTGATAGAGTTGCTGCAAGAGTACTATTTTCCACCTCGTACGGGCGATGTATGGGACTGGATAGCTGATGTTTTCGGCGTATTCATCGGTAGTTTCGTAATGATTTGCGTATGGAAGAAAAAGACGAATTAAGGTATCAGATTGCCTTAGGGTTGCTGCCTAATATTGGGTTGCGCTACTCACGTTTGCTGATTGAGTATTTCGGTTCAGCGAGTGAGGTCTTTGCTGTCAATCGCAAAGATATAGAGGCTATCCCAAATATCAATACGCCTGCAGTAGCGAGTATTGTGGACTATCGCGATAAAGCACTTGCTCGTGCAGACAAGGAGTTGAACTTCATTGATGAGCATCATATATCGACCTATTTCTATCAGGATGATAGTTATCCGTATCGATTGCGCGAGTGTCCTGATGCACCGATATTGCTGTATGGCAAGGGTAATTTGAATCTGAATAGTGGTCGTTTCTTATCGATTGTGGGTACTCGTGTGCCAACGGAGCGAGGAAAAGATACTTGTCGACGAATGGTGCTTGACATGGCAGCGACATTGAAAGACTTGACGATAGTGAGTGGATTGGCTTACGGGATAGACATCACTGCACATCGTGCAGCCATAGAAGCAGGTCTACCTACTATTATCATTCCTGGACATGGTTTGGACCGGATCTACCCTGCAGTTCATCGCAACACAGCTGTGGCAGCCTTGCAGTACGGGGGTATACTGACCGAATATATGCAAGGTACGCAACCTGATAGGCAAAACTTTGTTGCACGAAACCGGATCATTGCAGGACTGAGCGACGCCACATTGGTAGTGGAGTCGAAAGAGAAAGGTGGTTCATTGCTGACTGCCGAGATGGCGAACTCATACGATAGGGACGTCTTTGCGGTGCCTGGTAGGATTGAGGATGTCTGTTCGAAAGGATGTAATGCGCTCATTAAGAAGGATAAAGCGATGTTGGTGGAGAGCGGAGAGGATATCTTGCAGGCAATGCAGTGGGATGTGAATAAAGCACCTAAAGCCGTGCAGACGAAGATGTTCCTCGATTTGAGTGATGAGGAAAATGCACTATTGAAGATACTTCACGAAAACGTAGAGGGAATACATATCAACCTATTGGTCATGGAGACGCAGATGATGTATTCGAAAGTGTCGGCATTGCTGGTTCAGATGGAGTTTAAGGGTATCGTAAAAGCCATGCCTGGTGGAATCTATCGGGCCATAGAGTAGTTAATTAGCGACAATTTATACGCTCTGTAATTTGTGTATTGTAGGAACGAAAAATAAGCAGTAACTTTGCAAGCATAAATTTTTCACCGCTATGCAAAACGATATTACAATCTTCTGTAAGAATACGCAGCAATATCACTCGGTCCCTCGGGGTAGTTCAGTAGGGGAAGTGTATAAGATGTTGGGTATTCATTTGCCTTATCCCTTGGCTGCTGCTCGTGTTAACTACAAGGTTGAAGACCTTAACTTCACTCTCTATCGACCTAAAGACATCGAGTTCATCGATGTAAGTTGCCCAAGCGGTATGCGGTGTTATGTCCGCACGCTGAGTATGGTTTTCAGTTGTGCGATACATGAGTTATTCCCTCATGCCGATTTGCGAATAGAACACCCTATCTCGAAAGGATATTATTGCACAATACAGTGGCGTAAAGGTGAGGAGCAGCATCCAGAATTGGACACAAAGATGGTGGCAGATATCCGTGAACGTATGCAGAAAATTATCGCCGAGGATAGACCAATCGTATCAGAAGAGCGTCGTACTCAGGAAGTTATAGAGATGTTCCATGAGCATACTGATGGCGAGTCGAACTTGTTTGAGACCTTTGGTGAACCATATACTCGTTACTTCCGTATGGGCGATTATATCGATTATTACAACGGTGTATTGATGCCGAGTACGGGTTGTATCTTCCTCTTCGACTTGGAGCCATATTATGACGGAATGCTATTGCGCATCCCTAACAGAGAAGAGCCCGTGCGTTTGGAGGAGAATATCCCGCAGGAGAAGACTTTTGGTATCTTCAATGAGTATATCGGTTGGAATAAGTTGATGCATATCAATAATGTAGCGGACTTCAATATCGCTTGCAAGAACCATGAGGCGTTTGATATGATCAAACTATCGGAGGCGTTGCACGAGAAGAAAGTGTCGCAGATCGCGGATATGATCGCCAATAGAGAAGGCGGCAGACCGAAGTTTGTGCTGATATCGGGTCCAAGTTCATCGGGCAAAACAACTTTCTCGAAGCGTCTTACTATACAACTGCGATTGAACGGCATCTCGCCTGTGGTTATCAGTATGGATAACTATTTCGTTAATCGTGAGGATACACCACGCGATGAGAACGGTGATTGGGATTTTGAGGATATCAATGCCTTGGATTTGGAACTGTTTCGCAGTCAGTTATACGACCTGCTGCAAGGCAAAGAGATTAACCTGCCGACCTTCAATTTTGAGGACGGGAAACGCCATTACTTGGGTAACACCTTGAAGATGGAGAAAGATAACATCGTTATCTTGGAGGGTATTCATGCATTGAATCCAGTATTACTACCGAATATTCCTAAGGAGGCAACCTTTAAGATTTATGTATCGGCACTGACGACGATCAACTTGGACAATCACAACTGGATACCGACAACCGATACTCGTTTGTTGCGGCGTATTATTCGCGATTATCGTTACCGCAACTATTCAGCACGGGAGACGATAGCTCGCTGCAACAGTGTAAAAAGAGGTGAGGAGAAATGGATTTACCCATATCAAGAGAATGCTGATGCGATGTTCAATTCGGCGTTGTTATTTGAATTGGCCGTATTGAAACGCCATGCAGAGCCTATCTTGGCAGAGGTGCCAAAGCATTGCGAGGAATACACAGAGGCGCATCGACTATTGAAGTTCTTGCAGTATTTTGTCAGCATACCCGAGAAAGAGATACCGCCAACATCGTTGTTGCGTGAGTTTGTGGGTGGTAGTTCGTTCCGTTACTAAAAGAGACTCGTTATGAAACGATTGTTACTATGTTTGTTGGTTATGCAGATGGGCGTGATGCTCTATGCTGCAAAGACTGATACCACATCTGTTCACCGTGCCACCATCTTTGAAGACATGGAAGAGGATGTGGTGGTCAACTGTGACCCTGCGATAGACCGTTTGCTGTTGGATAAGATAAACAATGTGCAGCGTGAACAGATCGTGATACAAGGTTATCGCGTGCAGGTATTCTCAAGCAACAAACAGAAAACCGCCAAGGCTGAAGCCTACAAGATGGAGAAGTTGGTGAAAGATGCGGGAATAGAAGCACCTGTATATGTGCTCTATAACCCTCCTTTCTTTAAGGTACGCTTGGGCGATTTCCGTACGAAAGAAGAGGCGCAGTCGTTGTTAGAAGAAGTGGTGCGCGTTTTGCCCGATTTGCAGGCAGAATCGTATATTGTGCGTAGCGAGATACAAGTGATACAATAGGATAGTTATGGATATGCAGTCATTTACTCCGTCGGCGGAGTTGACAGAAAAGATAGCGGAAACGACCAAGCAGTTGCTGCAGCAGTTGGGCGAAGACCCGAATAGAGAAGGTCTACTGAAGACGCCTCAGCGTGTGGGAGAGGCCTATCAGTTCTTGTGTAAGGGATATGCAGAGGATGCTGTTGCAATATTGCGTTCGGCACTCTTTAATGAGCAGTCGGGGCAGATGGTCTTTGTGAAGGATATTAAGTTCTATTCTCTCTGTGAACATCATTTATTGCCGTTCTTTGGCAAGGTGCATATCGCTTATATTCCTAATGGTACTATCACGGGACTGAGTAAGTTGGCTCGTGCAGTGGATGTGTATGCTCGCCGTTTGCAGGTGCAAGAACGGATGACACGTGAGATATTGGACTGTATCAATGAAGCCTTGCAACCACAAGGTGTGATGGTGATAGTGGAGGCTCGACATCTATGTATGCAGATGCGAGGCGTGCAGAAATCGGATGCTGTGACGATGACAATGCAATATTCTGGCGCATTCGATGATGCTGCCAAACGAGAGGAAGTGCTGAGACTTATTCGATGAATGTTATGTGATAAAGTGGGTAAAAATAGAGTTACCTTCAAGGCGCATACATTAAAATTCTCAATCATCACAAAAAAAACTAAAACACTTGCATATTTTCAAAGTTTTGACTTACCTTTGCATTGTCTTCTTGAAAGAGTAGCTTATTCATTATGGATAACTTACTATAGGGAGTCATGGAAGTAATCCATATTTTGAATGTTCTTTGATGTAAATCCACAATGATGCTTTCCTATCCCTGCTACAGAGCGAGAAGGAAGCAGTCGGACATGGTATCACAGAAAAACAGTTCTCACCCATTTTGCGCTTTCAAATAATTGTCGTACTTTTGCACCACTAAAAAAGAATGTATAAAGAACGTATAGTTATGCTTAAAAACATCTTGGCCATCACAGGAAAACCAGGCCTTTATCGCTTAGTCAGCCGTGGCAACGGCATGCTCATTGTTGAGTCGCTCGAAGACGGTAAACGTATGCCAACCTATCAGCGTGACAAAATAGTCAGTCTCGCCGATATATCCATGTTCACCACAGGCGATGACGTACCTTTGCGCATCGTACTCGAGAACCTCGGCAAGAAAGAGAACCTGCAAACATGTCCACTCGATGTAAAGAAAGCCGACAACGACACACTACGCAAATTCTTCGCTGAAGTGCTACCCGACTTCGACCGTGACCGAGTCTATCCATCCGATATACGCAAGCTCGTGCAGTGGTACAATATCCTCATCAAAGCCGGCATTAGCGACTTCCACGAGCAAGAGGATAACGAAGATAAGTAAGAAACGACAATTTCAACTCTTGAAGGTAAAAGAACTAATCAAGCAAATAGAATCGGTCGCCCCGCTGTCATTGCAAGAGCATTGGGACAATTCGGGACTTCAGATTGGGAATAAAGAGCAGGATGTACATTCTGTTCTATTGTGTACTGACATCACTGAACCTATCCTGCAAGAAGCCATTGCCAAACACTGCCAACTCATCATCTCACACCATCCGTTGCTCTTCCACGGACTCAAGACCATACAAGGCAACACGCCCCAAGAACGCTGCGCCATACTCGCAATACAGAACGACATCTCGCTCTATTCCTCACATACTGCGATGGATGTCTATGTCCATGGTGTTAGCGGACATATCGCAGAGAAACTGGGCATAACGCAATACACCATCCTTTCGCCCACGCAACCCGAACATGGACTAGGCGTCATTGGTAACCTACCCAAACCTACCGATTTCAACGACCTTTTGCAGCAGATAGGCACTACTTTTCATGTACCATCTTTGCGATATACGCAGCCTCAGCAACCCAAAGTGCAACGCATCGCGATATGTGGTGGCGCAGGCAGTGAGTTCCTTGAAGCGGCTATCGAACAGCAAGCCGATGTATATCTCAGTGCCGACTTTAAATACCACGAGTTCTGCAGTGCCAACGCACGCATCGCAGTCATCGATATGGGACATTTCGAGAGCGAACAGTTCACCAAAGAAATATTCGCAGAACTACTCAAACCCTTCCAACCGCAGATAGACATCCTATTTGCTGACAATGACCAATCACCCGTACTACACTTCATAACCAGCTCGAATACAATGAATTAATAAATAATACAACTATGGCAACAAAAGAAAATGAACTGACAACGGAGCAAAAACTGCAACTCTTGGCAGAACTGCAGAAGTCCTACTCCAAGATTGACGAACTCCGTGCACTCCTCGGCGAGTTACCTATGGAGGTAAAAGACAAAGCCGATGAGATCGAAGGTCTTAAGACACGTCTCACCAATATCGAGGCAGAGATTAAAGAGTTCGAGACCAACATCAGCAACGAGAAAGTGGAGATGGAGACATCCAACGCTAAGATTGCACGCTACGAGGAGCAGATTAACTCTGTACAAAACAACCTTGAGTATAACTCCCTCAATAAGCAGATTGGCTACGAGAAAGAATGTATCACCGCTTGCCAAAAGCATATCAAAGAGTTCACGGCTGGTTTGGAAGAGAAAAAAAGCGAGAAAGAAGAAACTATCAAAAATATCGAAGATAGCACCATCGAACTGAACTCTAGAGAGCACGAACTCGATGATATTCTCAACGAGACCAAAGAGAAAACCGAGAAGCTTATGCTTCAAGCGCAAGACCTTGAGAAGAAGATGACCGATGACCGACTCCTTACTGCCTTCAAGCGTATCCGCAAGAATGCGCACAACGGACTTGCCGTCGTAACCGTTGAGCGTGATGCTTGTGGTGGTTGCCACAATAAGATTCCGGCACAGCGTCAATTGGATATCCGTTTGAGAAAGAAAATCATCGTTTGCGAATACTGCGGACGTATTCTCGTTGACCCAGAGCTTGCTGGCGTAAGCGAAGATAAATAACCTTCTCGCAAGGATAACTACCATTCAGGCACAACCTATACACCCTATAGGCTGTGCCTGAATTTCTTTCATCCATGCTGCGACGAGAAAAAAAGGAACACGAACACACAATCACACGGGAGTTGCGTATCTCGAAAATTATCCCTATCTTTGTGCGCACAAATTTCCCCTTATAACTATGGCAGAAGAACTAGAACTCAATCTCGACCAACCCACGGCAGAATACACCAAAGATAATGTCCGTCACCTTGACGATGTGGAACATATCCGTTTGCGCCCAGGTATGTATATAGGCAAACTCGGCGATGGATCACACTCCGATGATGGTATCTATGTCCTCATCAAAGAAACAGTCGATAACTCCATCGATGAGTTCCGCATGAACGCTGGAAAAGTCATTGATGTACACGTTGAAGACGGCAAAGTATCCGTACGCGACTTCGGACGTGGCATTCCATTGGAAGTACTAGTCGATGTGGTCTCGCTGCTTAATACCGGTGCTAAATACGACTCGAAAGCCTTTAAGAAGTCCGTGGGACTCAATGGTGTCGGACTCAAAGCCGTCAACGCACTCTCTTGGAAGTTTACCGCACAGTCCTTCCGAGACGGTAAGACACGACGCGTAGACTTCAAGCAAGGCAAACTCATCAACGATACAGACATCATTGACGACACCACACACGCACAACGAGGTACCTTCATTCAGTTCGAACCCGACTACTCAAGAGGACTATTTGAAAACTATAATTTTCGCGATGAATACATCGAGACCATGCTACGCAACTATGCTTACCTTAACATCGGTCTCACGCTCAACTATAACGGCAAACGGTTCTACTCGAAGAAGGGACTTCTTGACCTCCTAACAGAGAATATGACCGTTGACCCACTCTACCCTATCATACACCTCAAGGGTGACGATATTGAGATTGCACTTACACACACCAACCAGAACAACGACGAATACTACTCCTTCGTCAATGGACAACACACCATACAAGGAGGTACTCACCAAGCCGCATTCCGTGAAGCCATCGGTAGAACCATCAAGGAGTTTTTTGGGAAGAACATGGACCTTGCCGATGTGCGCAATGGTATCGTTGGTGCTATCGCCATCAATGTGGAAGAACCCGTGTTCGAAAGCCAGACGAAGACCAAACTGGGTTCACGCGATATGTCACCGCAAGAAGGCAGTATCTCGGTGAATAAGTTCGTTAACGACTTCGTAAAGAAAGAACTGGACAACTTCCTGCATAAGCACTCCGAGATAACCGAAGTCATGCTGCAGAAGATTCAAGACTCTGAAAAAGAGCGAAAAGCTATCTTAGGCGTCACCAAGATTGCTCGAGAAAGGGCCAAGAAGAACAACTTGAACAACCCACGACTGCGCGACTGCCACATTCATCTCAACGATGCCAAGCCAACACGAGCCAGCAAAGACTCCGATGAGGACTTACGAGACGCCAGTTCCATCTTCATCACCGAGGGACTATCCGCATCGGGCTCTATCACTAAGTCAAGAGATGTCAACACGCAGGCGGTATTCTCCCTACGAGGCAAACCAAAAAACAGTTTCGGACTAACCAAAGAAGTGGTCTACGAAAACGAAGAGTTCTTCTGCTTGCAGTCAGCTCTCAACATAGAAGACGGACTCGACAACCTACGATACAACAAAGTTATCATTGCTACCGATGCCGATGTCGATGGTATGCATATACGTCTACTGTTGCTTACCTTCTTCTTACAGTTCTTTCCCGACCTCGTAAAGAAAGGGCACGTCTACATACTCCAAACGCCACTATTCCGTGTCAAGAACAAAAAAGAGATACGCTATTGCTATTCAGAGGAAGAACGGCTCAAAGCCATAGACGAACTCAAACCCGCACCCGAGATAACACGATTCAAAGGTTTGGGCGAGATTTCACCCGATGAATTCAAAGATTTCATCGGAAGCAGCATCCGTCTTGACCAAGTCACACTCCGTAAAGAAGATGCTGTCAACGATCTCATGGAGTTCTATATGGGTAAGAACACAATGGAACGACAAAACTTCATCATCAACAACCTCGTCATCGAAGAAGACGCTGTCGATTAAAACAACCATGTGGTGGATTCCTCTTGTCATATTTATCGGCTTAGGACTCTTCATTGCCATCGCAACTGAACTGCGAGAACGAGAGAAAAAAGCCGATACCAACGATTCCGACGCTGCATCCCAAGCCCCAACACGGCCTACCCAGAAGCCAAAAGTACCCGATGGCGAGTGTTGTGGTCAACATGCCGTATGCGAACGAGACCTCTTGCTCAACCAGAAGCCCGAGATCATCTACTACGATGACGAAGAACTGGATGCTCTAAGCGGAATTTCTCCCGATGAATACACCGAAGAACAGTACCACGCCCTTGAGGAGGTCTTCTATACTCTGCAAGAAAAAGATGTGGCAGGATGGCTCAAAAGCCTACAATTACGCAACATCACACTCCCTAACGAACTCCGCGATGAAGCACTTCTAATAGTCTCAGAACGACGCAGAAAAAGCAACCCATAATATTCGCTCGAGCATCTCTTGTACACAGAACAAAGAACTCCGCATGCGAGGAAAAAATTGCCCTAAGAAAAAAACATAGAAAAGGGTTTGCGAGTTCCAAGAAATATAAGTAGTTTTGCAGTCGGTTAAGTAAGGGCATCTCGCTCTTGCTTTTTGAGGTTGAAATAATTGAATAATTGTATAATAACTAAAAGAACTTGAACGGTATGGGTCTATTCTCATTCACTCAAAAAATCGCTATCGACCTTGGAACAGCAAACACTATTATCATTTGCGATGACAAGATCGTAGTCGATGAGCCATCTGTCGTGGCTATCAGCATGAATAACAACGAAATGGTCGCTGTCGGGAAAAAAGCGCAACAAATGATTGGTAAAGGCGGTAACATGATTCGTACCGTGCGACCACTTCGCAAAGGCGTCATAGCAGACTTCGATGCTTGCGAGATGATGATCCGCGGACTTGTCAAGATGATACCTAAGAAGCACCAATTCCTTATGCCATCGCTTAAGATGGTGGTCTGCATCCCTTCCGGCAGTACAGAAGTAGAGATCCGTGCCGTACGCGATAGTAGCCAACATGCCGGCGGTAGAGATGTCTATATGATCTACGAACCAATGGCTGCAGCCATCGGTATGGGCATCGACGTCGAGAGTCCTAAAGGCTGTATGATTGTCGACATAGGCGGTGGTACTACCGAGATAGCAGTCATCTCACTCGGTGGAATCGTGACAAACAAGTCGATCCAAATAGCAGGCGATGAGCTAAACGCTGACATCATTGAGTATATGGGACGCATGCACAATCTTCGTATCGATGAACCAACAGCTGAACGCATTAAGATGCGCGTAGGATCGGCACTGACAGAGCTCGATAACCCACCCGAAGACTTTATCGTTATCGGTCCTAACAAGACCTCTGCGCTACCTATGGAAGTACCAGTAAGCTACCAAGAGATAGCCCACTGCCTCGATAAGTCCATCTCGAAGATAGAGAATGCTATCCTACAAGCACTCGAGAGCACACCTTCCGAGTTGTATGCCGACATCGTTACCAACGGCATATTCCTCGCAGGCGGTGGCGCACTGCTACACGGTCTGGCAAAGCGACTAACCGATAAGATAACAATACAATTCCATGTGGCGGAAGACCCACTACACTCTGTGGCACTCGGCACTGGCGTTGCACTTAAAAACGTGAATAACTTCAACTTCCTAATTCGTTGATATGACTAACAGAGAAGGAGAGAGCTCCTTCTCTGCTTGTTATAACGCCTTTGAGATGATGGTGTATGAAGAACCTACTTCTGTTTCTAATACGAAATAGCGTAATCCTCTTATTCTTACTCCTAGAGGTAGTCTCTTTTGTACTGCTTATCCACAACAGTAACTACCCCACTAGCGCCACCTTCTCCTCCGCAAGCCGCATCTACGCCGCTTGCTACACCGGATACGATAACATCGTACATTACTTCCGCCTTCGAACCGAAAACAACGACCTCGTACAAGAGAACGCTGCTCTCAAACAACAACTCATACACTACCAAGAGATAGTAGCCGATACACACGATTCCATCGGTGGTTTTTGCGACTTCACAGTCATTCCTGCACGAGTAATCAACTACACCGGATCGCTGCAAAAGAACTATATCACCGTCAACAAAGGCACTATCGACGGCGTCAAAGAAGACATGGGCGTCGTATGCGACAAAGGCGTAGTGGGCAAGGTCGTTGCCGCATCCAAACACTACTCCGTCATCATACCTATCATCAATAACGCACTCAACATCAGCTGCCGACTCAAAGACGATGGCTGTATCGGAACACTGCAATGGAACGGCAAACATACCGACTGTGCACAACTGATGGATATCGGACGACATATAACCGTCAACCTCGGAGATACCATCATCACAAGCGGTGCGACAACCATCTTTCCCAAAGGCATAATGGTCGGCGTAGTAGCACACGACAAGATGACCGACAGCGACTCCTTCCATCATATCGATGTCGCTCTTGCTACCGACTTCCGACGGATGCAAAACGTATATATACTCTGCCAAAACGATGCCGAAGAAATAAAAACACTCGAAGAACAAATAGCCGAATAATAAGTTCATGCAACTCTGGATAAAAAACATACTGCGCTTTATAGCACTCCTCGCCCTACAATTGCTGCTGATCAACAATCTGCACTTCATCGGGCTATGCCACCCTTGCATCTACGTTCTCTTCCTCATTGCCCTTCCGCAGTCGATGCCGCGTTGGGCGGAACTGATAATAGGCTTCATAACCGGCTTAATCATCGACATAGCATGTAATAGCCTTGGCGTACACTGTGCCGCATGCACACTAATAGCCTTCATACGCCCATTCCTACTCAATAAGATTTCGCTCGAGACACAAAAGAAAACCGACGAACCAAGTATCCAATCCCTCGGTTTCATCGCTTATCTCAAACTCATTACCATACTCGTACTCCTGCATCATTCCGCCATATTCTTCCTCTCAGCCTTCACTTGGGCCAACTGGTACATCACCATCCTGCAGGTTCTCGTTAGTTCTATCATCTCTATTGGGCTCATCCTCCTCTACGATGCCCTACTCCATCGGTCATGATCAACGATAAGTACTATAACCGGAGATATGTCATATCCGCTGTCGTTATCGTGATAGTGCTCGTCTTTCTATGCCGACTCTTCTACCTGCAGATAATCGATAAAAGTACTATCGACAAAGCAGAAAACAATGCTCTCGTCAAGCAGACAATCTATGCCCCTCGAGGACTCATCTACGACCGCAACGGAGAACTGTTAGTCTTCAACCAACCCATCTACGAGGTCACCATGACCATGCAGGAGATGGGAAAAACCTTCGATACAATCAGTTTCTGCCAAACACTTAAGATCGACACAGGCAAATTCAATGAACGAATAACCCATATCAAAGACCAACGCACCAACCGTGGCTACTCACGCCATACACCCCAAGTGTTCCTCTCACAACTGAGCAAAGAGGAGATTGCACCCCTGGAAGAATCGCTCTATAAATACCCTGGCATCAACATACGCCAACGGACCCTACGAGGTTACACCTACCCTTATGCTGCGCAAGTGTTAGGCAGCGTTGGCGAAGTGTCACAACGAGATATCGAACGCGACAACTATTACAGCATTGGCGACTACTCAGGTCGTGAAGGTATCGAACGAACTTACGAGCAATCGCTACGCGGCGAGAAAGGAGTCGAAGTGCTACTACGTGATGTGCGCGGGCGAATACAAGGGAGTTACAACGATGGCGAACTCGATCGAGATGCTATCAAAGGTGTAGACCTTACCCTCACACTCGATATACAACTGCAAGCACTTGCCGAAGAACTGCTATCCGGCAAGATAGGCAGCGTGGTCGCCATCGAACCCAAGACGGGCGAAATACTAGCACTCGTCTCAAGCCCTACATGGAACCCCGCAATGCTAGTGGGTAAACAACGATCCGAGAACTATCGAGAACTGCAGAACGACCCTACCAAACCCCTACTCAATCGCGCCACACAAGCACAGTACCCACCAGGGTCACCTTTCAAACTCGTACAATCACTCATCGGACTCCAAGAGGGCGTCATCACACCTAATACCCATTATACCTGCAACGGAAAAGGATCGAAACCAATCAGTTGCACCCACTCACATACCTCTCCCTTAACGCTCCTTACCGCTATCGAACAGAGCTGTAACCCCTATTATTGGTGCGTCTTCCGTGACCTTCTCGAAGCCAATGGATATGGCAAAAAGAACACGGCCTTCCGCGCACAATATGAACTGTGGCGTCAATGCGTAACCAACTTCGGCTTTGGACATAAGTTCACCGACTCCGACATACCCGAACAGAGTTCCGGTAATGTACCGACCACCTCTTTCTACGATCGTTATTACGGCAAGACAGGATGGAAAGCCCTCACCATTAGGTCATTAGCCATTGGTCAAGGCGAGATAACAGTCACGCCCTTACAACTTGCCAACATGGCTGCAACCATAGCCAACAATGGATATTACATCACGCCACACCTCAACAGAAACGACAGTATGCTCACCCATCGACACAATACCGGCATCGACTCTATCTACTTCCAATATGTCAAAGAAGGCATGCACCGAGTAATGGAAAACGGTACCGGTCGATACTATAAAATAGACAATGTCCTTATGGGCGGAAAAACCGGTACTGCACAAGCCGGAAAAGGCAAGAAAGACCACGCTATCTTCGTGGCTATTGCACCACTCGACGACCCCAAGATCGCCCTTGCCGTTGTCGTAGAAAACGCTGGCTTTGGTGCTACATGGGCCGCACCTATAGCAAGCCTAATGGTCGAGGAGTATATCACAGATACCATCACACGAACAGCCCTAAAAGAACGAATAGCAACAGCCGTACTGAACCAAAATGTCAAGAAACGAAACTAACATATTCAAGAGTATCGACTGGCTCACTATCCTACTCTACCTTCTTCTGGTAGTCTTCGGATGGGTCAATATATATGGCGCCGTATACGACTTCGACCAAACAAGCATCATCGACCCAAGCAACCGAGCAGGAAAACAATTCATCTGGATGATGATATCGCTCGTGGTAGGATTCCTTATCCTACTCATCGACGATAAAGCCTTCGACTACTTCGCATATCTCCTATACGCCGTCTGGATACTCCTGCTTATCATAACGCCTTTCCTCGCTACCAATACCAAAGGCTCACTCTCGTGGATTCAACTCCCTGGCTTCCGGTTTCAACCAGCCGAACTAGCCAAATGCTTCACAGCCCTTGCCCTCGCCAAATACATGAGCCAGTATGGGTATAACATACATAAGACCAAAGACTTCGTTGTCACAGTGCTTATCTTACTTGTACCTATGTTCATTATTATGGTGCCGCAGAAAGAAACAGGATCTGCACTCGTATTCGCTGCCTTCATCTTTGTCCTCTACCGAGACGGACTGAGCAAATATATCCCCCTACTCTTCATTGCTGCCATCTATTTCTTTGTCATAACCATCAAATATAGCCAGACAGTCCTACCATTAGGCATCGGGAAAGTAGGCTTACTCGTTGATTGTCTGTCGATTCTGCTTATCGAAGTATATTTTTTATTCACCAAAACGGAACACCGTAAGCATACATGGATCATGCTCGGCTCTATCGTTGCACTATACGGAATAGCACTACTCGTCAATATCTGGGTACCCGTCAACTTTGATATAGCATCCACCGTAATAGTAAGTATATCAGTCGTTTATCTCGCTGTATTAGCTCTCTACTATCGACATAAGCCACTCATCGCTATCGCGCTTTGCGCCGCAGGGATACTCATCTATAGCTTCGGCTGCAACTACATCTTTTCTGACATCCTACAGCCGCACCAACAGAAACGAATAGAAGTACTCCTCGGGCTCAACGATGATCCCTCTGGCGCAGGATATAACGTCAACCAAGCCAAGATTGCTATCGGATCAGGACGATTCACAGGAAAAGGCTATCTACAAGGAACGCAGACCAAGATGAAGTTCGTGCCAGAACAAGCAACCGACTTCATTTTCTGTACCGTAGGCGAAGAATGGGGCTTTTGGGGTTCCAGTCTAGTACTACTCACCTATCTCGCTTTCATCCTTCGACTGATCTATATCGCAGAACGACAGAAAAACCGCTTCAGTCATATCTACGCCTATAGCGTCGCCTCTATCTTTATTGTCCATCTCACCATCAATATCGGTATGGTACTCGGACTAATGCCTGTCATCGGTATACCACTACCCTTCTTCAGTTATGGAGGCTCATCACTCTTAGGCTTTAGTATACTGCTCTTTATATTACTTAAACTCGATGCAGCACGCATCAATCAGATGTAATCTATGTTATTTGAATACGACGTTATAGTAGTTGGCGCTGGGCATGCCGGTTGCGAAGCAGCAAGCGCTGCAGCACACCTCGGCAGCAAGACTCTCCTCATCACCATGGATATGAATAAGATCGGGCAGATGAGCTGCAACCCAGCCGTAGGAGGTATCGCAAAAGGACAAATAGTACGAGAAATAGATGCCCTAGGCGGCATGATGGGTATCGTCACCGATCGCAGTGCCATCCAGTTCCGTATGCTTAACTCCTCCAAAGGACCGGCTATGTGGAGTCCACGTTCACAAAGCGACCGCAAACGCTTCATCGAAGAGTGGATTCACTGCCTCAGTCATACCGACAATCTCTATATATGGCAAGACGTAGTGACACGCCTAAGCATCAAAAACAACCGAATAGAAGGCGTCATAACCGCTCTTGGCATCGAGTTTAAGGCTGGCGCAGTAGTCCTTACCAACGGTACATTCCTCAACGGACTACTCCATTTCGGAAAAACACAGTTATCCGGTGGACGCATATCCGAAAGCGCATCATTCGGCATCACCGAACAACTACGCGACCTAGGCATATCGACCGCTCGAATGAAGACCGGCACGCCCTGCCGTATCGATGCCCGAAGTATCCATTTCAACGAATTGATCGAGCAAAAAGGCGACTCCGACTTCCATCATTTCTCCTACCTACCCTCCGTGCAACGACAACTCAAGCAGATGAGTTGCTGGATAACCTATACCAATCCAACCACGCACAGTATCCTAAGAGACAACCTAGCCAATAGTCCCCTTTTTAACGGGCAAATTAAAAGCATCGGACCACGATACTGCCCCAGTATCGAAACCAAGATCGTAACGTTTGCTGACAAAGAAGCACACCAACTATTCATCGAGCCAGAAGGTGTCGATAGCAACGAATACTATATCAACGGCTTCTCCTCCTCCCTCCCTTGGAAGGTGCAACTGCAAGCCCTGCAATCCGTACACGGTCTCGAAGATGTAGTCATGTACCGACCTGGCTACGCCATCGAATACGACTTCTTCGACCCTACCCAACTAACCCACTCACTCGAGGTAAAACAAATAGCACACCTATTCTTCGCAGGGCAAATCAATGGCACTACCGGATACGAAGAAGCCGCCGGACAAGGCATCGTCGCAGGCATCAATGCACACCTCGCTTGCAATAATAGCCAACCGTTCACCCTCGCTCGAAACGAGGCATATATAGGCGTACTCATCGATGATTTGGTCAACAAAGGCGTCGACGAACCTTACCGTATGTTCACCTCTCGAGCAGAATACCGTATCCTACTCCGCCAAGATAATGCTGACCAACGACTCACTGAGAGAGCCTATCAGATAGGGCTGGTCGATGCCGAACGAATAAACCTCTATCGCAATAAAGAGAAAAACATACAAGACCTAACACAATTCATCGAACACACCTCAATTTCACCCGATGAAATCAACAACTATCTTGTCAGTAAAGGCTCGCAACCTATCCATCAACGCTGCAAGATAGCCGAACTCCTCGCACGACCTTTCATCACCCTACCCGAGTTAGCTGCTAACATTCCCACTCTCAACGACACAATCAATCATATCACTACCATCAAAGAAGAAGTAATCGAAAGCACCGAAATAAATATCAAATATCGTGGCTACATCGAGCGAGAACGCCTCTCTG
This sequence comes from uncultured Clostridium sp., assembly GCA_963651555.1. GTDB lineage: Bacteria > Bacteroidota > Bacteroidia > Bacteroidales > Paludibacteraceae > Colicola. The sequence goes on from CAVJQD010000004.1 coordinate 24,892, forward strand.
CCGAGAAAGCCAAACGACTCGACGAAGTAAAAATCCCCGCCAACTTCGATTATCAGCATATAGCCTCCATATCGACCGAAGCACGGCAGAAACTAACACGCATCCAACCCGCCACCATAGGAGATGCCGCACGCATACCTGGCGTATCACCTAACGATATCAGTGTGCTACTTGTACTCATGGGGCGATAATGTTTCACGTGGAACAATAATACACATATATGATGACAGAACAACAAATTAAGGAAAGTATCCGCGAAGTACCGGACTTCCCAAAGAAAGGAATCCTTTTCTACGACATCACCACAGCCCTCGCAAAACCTTGTTGCTTACAGTGGTTTAAAAGTAACATCGCCTATTATTATAAAGACAAAGGCATAACCAAAGTCTTAGGTATCGAGTCACGAGGTTTCATTATGGGCTCTATTGCAGCACTCGACCTCAATGCCGGATTTGTACCTATACGTAAACCAGGCAAGCTGCCTTACAACACCATCGCAGAGAGTTACGATAAGGAATATGGTGTAGATACCATCGAGATACATGCCGACGCATTCAATAAAGACGATATTGTTCTTATCCACGACGATCTGTTAGCAACAGGCGGCACTATCGCTGCTGCTATACGACTAGTGCAGAAGATGGGCGTAAAGAAGATATATGTCAATACACTCATCGAACTCGAAGACCTCAAAGGACGAGAATTGATTGGACCTAACATCGATGTCTATTCTTTGATACACTATTAAACCATCGTCCTTTCTGCCTAATGCCAATTAGCGACCATATACAATCTATCCTCGATGGGCTACCTTCCTCACCAGGTGTCTACCAACACCTCGATAAGGACGGCCAGATAATCTATGTCGGTAAGGCAAAGAACCTGAAACGAAGGGTATCAAGTTATTTCCAGAAAGAACACCAAACGAGCAAGACACTGCATCTTGTCGAGAATATTGCCGATATAAAATACATAGTTGTGGCAAGCGAACAAGACGCCTTCCTTCTGGAAAACAACCTGATAAAGAAATACCAACCCAAGTATAACATCCTGCTCAAAGACGGTAAGAGCTACCCTTCTATCTGTATCACGAGAGAGGACTATCCACGAGTCTTCAAGACACGCAAGATCATACCATCACTTGGAGATTATTATGGACCTTTTTCCTTTGGCAATACCGTCGACTTAGCGCTCGAGCTCATTCATCAGCTCTACCCTATCAGAACCTGCACCCTTTATCTTAATGATAAAGGTATCGAAACAGGAAAATACAAGACCTGCCTCAAATATCATATCCATAAATGTTGCGGCATCTGTGAAGGATACGTTACAAAAGAGCAATACCAAAACTATATTTCCGAGATACAAAAGATCATCCAAGGTGACGCACACGAGATAAGCAAACAACTGTTTGCCGAAATGAAGCAATATTCCGAGCGCCTGCAGTTTGAACAAGCACAGAAACTCAAAGAGAAGTACGAACTCATAGAACGTTTCAAGAGCAAGACTATCATCACAAACACCAATATCCAAGACACAGATGTCTTCGGATATATACAAGAGGATAACACCATCATCGTCTCGATGCTCAAGATCCATAAAGGTTCCATTGTGCAAGGCAACACCGTGGAATATAAAACCATCACCGACATCGAAGAGAAAGAAGAGACACTCGGTCGAGCCATTCAAGAATTGCGTAACCTAACAGGTAGCCTCAGCAAGAACATCATCGTTCCTTTCCTCCCCGATTTTGCTGAACAGAACATCAACTACTCCGTACCACAACGAGGCGACCAAAAGAAGATACTCGACCTTGCCATGCAAAACGCAAAGCAGTATATCGTCGACCGCCGAAAACAACTAGATAAACTCAACCCAGACCAACGGCAGATCCGTATCCTTACCAAACTGCAAGACTTACTCCATCTTCCTACCCTACCCGCTCGAATCGAGTGCTTCGATAACTCCAACATACAAGGTAGCAATGCCGTAGCAGGATGCGTAGTGTTCGAGATGGGCAAACCGCTAAAAAGCGACTACAAGAAATTCAACATCAAATACTCCGATGGAAACGACGATTATGGACAGATGCAAGAAGTCGTATTCCGCAAATATAGCCATACCATCGAAAACGATGAACCTCTACCCAACCTCATCATCGCCGACGGCGGTATCGGACAGATGCATGCCATACAAGCCGCACTGCAAGACCTACAACTCAATATCCCCATCGCTGGCCTCAGCAAAGATAGCCACCACCGCACCTCAGCACTCCTCTACGGATTCCCTCCCGCAGAAATCGACATCAAACCCACAGAAGAACTCTTCCTCTTTCTCACACGCATACAAGATGAAGTGCATCGTTTTGCAATATCCTTCCATAAACAGAAAAGAAGCAAGAATCAAACGGCAAGCGAACTCGACGAGATCAAAGGAATAGGCGCAAAGACCAAAACAGCCCTTCTTACACACTTCAAGAGCATCAAACGACTTAGAGAAGCCGATTTAGCAAGCATATCTGAAATTATCGGAAGCAACAGAGCATCAATTGTTTACGCGCATTTTCACCTCGATTTATCCCGCTGAGAATCGAAAATTTGGAGCAACGCTGATAAATCGTCCAGAAAATGAAACGAAAAAATAGGCATTTTCTGTCCACTTCTATCTTTTTACATGCCAAACTATCTCATATCTCTTACATACGTCTTACACGCTAGGGTAACGCTCCGGTAACGGTCTGGAGATACGAACGACATTCCACCAATCCTTTTCCCATCAACTTAACAACTCCACCCTTTCTTATAACTCCCAACCTCACTCCTTAGCCAAATGTAAAAGCCAAAATCATCATATCTTAAAATATTATAGTCAAATACACTGTCGAGGAGATGAAGAGTTTTATCGAAGGGATATCGTAGGGATAACGAAGGGATAGGCTACCCTCACGCTACCTTCACAACACCTACTTTATACCCAAAAAGGGGCTTTTTATACACTATTCTATTAATATTTTGGAATAAAACATTAACACGCCCACTTGAGACAAGACAAAAAAAATGTACCTATTGCACATTTCCATGATTTATAGTACCTTTGCTCGCTAATTGTGTCGTCAACCCAAACACACAAAATAACGAAAACAACGTAAACTACGCAAACAAAGAAAAATACGTTTCTATGAAGAAGTTTAAGGAATATAAGCAGCTGAATCTCTCAGAACTAAGCAAGGAGGTCCTTGCAGACTGGGAAAAAGAAGATCTTTTCCATCAGAGTATTGAAACCCGTGCTGGACATCCTGCATTCCTGTTTTTCGAGGGGCCTCCTTCGGCAAATGGTATGCCAGGTATTCACCATGTGCTTGCTCGTACAATCAAGGATACATTCTGCCGTTACAAGACGATGCAAGGTTATCAGGTGCAGCGTAAGGCAGGATGGGATACTCACGGACTGCCTGTAGAACTGGGTGTAGAGAAGATGCTGGGTATCACCAAAGAGGATATCGGAAAGAAGATCAGTGTGGATGAGTATAATGCTGCCTGCCGTCGTGAGGTGATGAAATACACCAAAGAGTGGACCAACCTCACAAAGCAGATGGGTTATTGGGTGGATCTAGAGAACCCGTACATCACCTACGATAACAAGTATATCGAGACCCTATGGTATCTGCTCAAACAACTCTATCAGAACGGATATCTTTACAAGGGATACACCATCCAACCTTACTCCCCTGCCGCAGGTACAGGACTGTCATCCCACGAGCTGAACCAACCTGGCTGCTACCGTGATGTGAAGGATACTACCTGCACAGCACAGTTCCGTGTTAAAAACCTCAATTCGCAACTCTCAACTGCACTCAACTCTCAACTCTCAACACTCGACCTATACGCTTTGGCATGGACGACGACACCGTGGACACTGCCAAGTAATACGGCTCTGTGCGTGGGCCCGAAGATAGATTATGTGGTAGTTAAAGGTGAGAATCCGTACACAAAGATAGAAGCTCTCTATCTCCTCGCTGAGGCTCGACTGGGTGCGTACAGCAAGGAATTGGGCGAGGCACCGGAGATCCTATGGCGCGGTAAGGGAACGGACTTGGTAGGGCTCGAATATGAGCAGTTGATCCCTTGGGCAAAACCCGACGGAGACGCCTTCCGCGTGATAGCAGGCGACTATGTCACGACAGAAGACGGTACCGGTATCGTACATATAGCACCGACATTTGGTGCAGACGATGCGTTCGTGGCAAAGAAAGCCGGCATCGCAGGCATGACATTCCTGACAAAGAAAGGTGAACAACGCCCCATGGTCGATATGACGGGTAAGTTCTTCCTCTTAGAGGATCTCGACCCCGACTTCGTGGCAAAGCATATCGATGTAGAAGCATACCAACCTTGGGCAGGACGCTTCGTCAAGAACGCCTACGACCCGACTTTGACGGATAAAGATGAGACCCTCGACATCAGTATCTGCATCATGCTCAAAGGCGAAAACAAAGCCTTCCGCATCGAGAAACATGTCCATACCTATCCGCACTGCTGGCGTACCGACAAGCCTGTGCTATACTACCCGCTCGACTCGTGGTTTATCCGCTCAACAAAGGCGCGTGACGAGATGATCCGACTTAACAAGACCATTAACTGGCAGCCTGAATCGACCGGCACAGGACGATTTGGCAAATGGTTGGAGAACCTGAACGACTGGAACTTGTCACGCTCTCGCTATTGGGGTACTCCGCTTCCAATATGGCGTACAGAAGACGGTCAAGAAGAGATCTGTATCGGATCAATCAAGGAACTATTTGAAGAGATAGATAAGTCGATCAAAGCGGGATTCATGAAGGAGAACCCATGGCCGAAACACGTCGTGGGCGACTACTCGAAAGAGAACTACGATCCGTCCATTATCGACCTGCACCGTCCTTATGTAGACAACATCATCCTATGCTCAAAGAGCGGCAAGCCGATGGAGCGCGAACTCGATCTGATAGATGTATGGTTCGACTCGGGTGCAATGCCCTATGCACAGAACCACTATCCCTTTGAGAATCAAGATGCGCCACGCACTGCTGACTTCATCTCGGAAGGTGTGGATCAGACTCGTGGCTGGTTCTTTACCTTGCACGCTATCCATACGATGATAGAGGACAAAGTGGCATACAAGAATGTGATTTCCAACGGATTGGTACTCGATAAGAACGGTAACAAGATGTCCAAACGACTGGGCAACGCGGTTGATCCGTTCTCGACGCTGGACAAGTACGGAGCTGATGCAGTGCGTTGGTATATGCTGACCAACTCGAGCCCATGGGAGAACCTGAAGTTCGACCCAGAAGGTGTCGACGAGATACGCCGTAAGTTCTTCGGAACACTATATAATACTTACGGGTTCTTTGCCCTCTACGCCAATGTCGATAATTGGGAACCATCCAACCATCAAGGCGCACTCACCGAGATTGATAAATGGATACTCAGCCGACTCAACTCGCTCATCGAAGAAGTGACGGCGGCTTATGAGGCTTATGAACCAACAAAGGCCGGTCGTGCTATATCGGACTTTGTGCAGGACGACCTGAGTAATTGGTATGTACGACTGAACCGTAAGCGTTTCTGGGGCGGTGAGATGGATGCCGACAAGCAAGCGGCTTACAGCACACTCTACACCTGTCTATGCACCATCGCCCAACTGATGGCACCGAATGCACCATTCTTTGGCGACAGACTCTATCGGGACTTGACCGGTAAGACGGTACACCTGAGCGATTGGCCAAAAGCAGATAAGGCACTGATAAATAAAGACTTGGAACGCTCGATGTATCTGGCACAACAGGCTACGTCGATGATTCTCAGTCTGCGCAAACGCGCTGAGAAGAATGTGCGTCAACCTTTGCAGAAGGCCGTGATCCCAGCTCCGGATGCAGATACACTCGCAGCACTGCTTCATGTACAAGACCTGATCAAGACCGAAGTGAATGTGAAGGAACTCGAGATCGTACGCGCTGAAGACTCCGATGTGAAATTGGTCAAGAAGATCAAGCCAAACTTCAAGGTGCTGGGTAAGAAAGTGGGTGGAAAGATGAAGGAACTGGCGGCTGCTATCGGGCAGATGAGTCAGAACGATATTGCAGCCTTCGAGGCAGCCGGTACGTTCCGCTTGCTCAACATCGACCTCATTGCAGAAGATGTGGATATCATCACCGAGGATATGCCAGGTTGGCTCGTGGCTAACAACGGTATACTGACGATTGCGCTCGACATAGAACTGACCGATGCGCTCATCGAAGAAGGTATCGCCCGCGAACTGGTTAACCGTATTCAGAACCTGCGTAAGACGACCGGATTGGAGATAACTGATCGTATCACCATCGAGATAGAGAATCGCGACGAGATAGCCGCTGCAGTGGCTCACTGCGGGGAATATATCGCATCGCAAGTGCTGGCTACAAGCCTCCAACTCGTCGACTCCCTACCCGATGCACAGTCTATCGAGATGGATGGCTATAAAGTGAATATCGCAATTAATAAAAAGGCATAACGACAACATAACGACAACAACTATATAGAAAACAATGAAAAAGAATATCTTTCGTATAGCGCTTTGCGCTATCGTGGGCGTAGCACTCGCTTCGTGTAACCAAACAGAAGTTACATTCCAAGAGTCCGACCTATTAGGCTATTGGCTAGAGGACGGCACACAACACTATGTGCGCTTCACTTCCTCTCGTCAGAGCGAGGAATACCAACTCGGTTACGAGTGGGACGAAGCAGAGGATGTCATGGAGTCCGATGTCAAGAGCAACGAAGGTGGCAACGGCTGGTTCAAGTGGGCACTCGTTAAGACCAACCTTACCGAGATACACCTCATGGACAACGGTGGCGCTGATATACCGAAGACCTACATCGTTACTAAACTGACCGATACGGAATTATCCTACTACGAGAAAGACCAGCCAAGCGTGAAAGCGTCGTTCCAAAAGGTAGTGAAGAATTAACACGCGAGATATATGAAGCGTTTCTGGAAGATATTTGGCATCACTCTCGGCTCTATCATTGGCGTACTACTGATAGCGGTTTGCGTAGTCGTATGGCTCGTATTCACACCGTCTCGGCTAACACCTATCGTGCGCAATGTGGCGGATAAGTACATCACCTGCGAACACAATATAGGAGAAGTCGATCTCACCTTCTTCTCGACATTTCCTAACTTCGGATTGCGAGTAGATGGACTCTACATCATTAACCCAAAAGAAGGCGCACAGAGCGATACCCTATTGGCTGCCCCAGAGGTGGTGGCAAAGGTGAATGTAATGGCATTCCTGAATGATAACCGACTGGAAATCAAAGAACTACTACTCAACGATGCCATGGCGAATATCTTTATTGCTAAGGACGGTACAACCAACTTCGATGTGTTTGCCACTTCCTCAGACACCACCTCCACAGATACCACCTCTTCCGGACTACCCTTCGATGAACTGCAAGTGAGCGGCGGAAAGATCGTGGGACGACATATATCGTTCGTAGACAAGAAAGATAGTATCTCAGCAGCGTTGGAGAACACCGTGCTGACGGCACAAGCAGAGTCGTGGGATGATGTCCTGATCAACCTGCAATCGGACGCCGTGAGCGCTACCATGGGCGACACACAGTATGCCGATAGCCTCAATGTCGAGATCAACCTCCCAGCGGCAGTGGACCTCGACAAGATGTACTTCAACCTCAAGAAGGCTTTACTTCGTATCAACGAGTTTGCCGTACAGTTAGACGGTACCACCGAGATAGGCGACTCTATCGCACTCGACATGAACCTGCAGGCTGAGGAATGGAAGATAAAACCGTTACTATCCCTACTGCCAGCGTCTATCACAGAGTCGCTCAAGGATATCGATGTCGATGGCATGGTGTCGCTCAATGCCGATGTAAAAGGTATCTATGCCGACAACGTGATGCCTCTCGTCGATGCGCAACTGACACTGGAAAATGGTGAAGGTAAATACGCCTCGTTGCCCTATACGCTACGCGACATTAGTCTCAACGCATTGGCTCATATAGACCTCAACGACGATAACGCAAGCAGTGTCCATTTCAACAGTCTGAAAGCCAAGACGATGGATACTCAGTTGGAGGCTACAGGCGATGTCACCCAACTATTAGGCGACATGATACTCGACTTGTCTCTCAATGCCGATGTCAACCTGCCCGATGTAGCCTATTTCCTGCCCGACAGCATGAACCTCAAAGGACGCGCCAAAGGTGATATCGCTGCGAAGATACGATTGGATGACCTCACCAACATGCGGCTTGAGAAGGGACATGTCTCCGGTGACCTCATGCTGATCAACATCGATTACCAGATGTCAGGAATGGCGGCCAAACTGCCAAAGACGCACCTGACACTCGCTATCCCGAACACCCGTCCGAGCAAGAAAACAGTCAACTGGTTGACAGCAACACTCTCCACCGACCAGTTGGACTTCCAAATGAATACCCCATTGCAGGCATCACTCGGCAAGACCGACCTCACCCTCGAAGCCAGCAATATCTTAGGCACAAACCCTATATGGTATGCCACTGTCGACCTCAAGTCTTCCGAGACACTCACCGCCTCAATGGACAGCATGGCGGCAACCATCATCGCACCCGAACTCAAGGTCTATGCCGAGTACAACAGCAAGGACACTACGGCTATCCCTGTGCTGCAAGCCGAGGTGGCTTTCGATGACCTACAAGGTAACTACACCGACATACAGGCACATCTCAAAAAATCCGCTCTCACGGCGAGTCTCAGTCCAAGCAAGAAGAACAAGACCATACCACGCCTCAAGGCTACTATCCAAACCAATGCTCTCAATGCCAATATGGGTAGCGACATGCAGGTGAAGACCGATGCCGTAAGTATCGCAGCCTCAGCGCGATATAACAAGAACGGCGAGAATATCCTTCTGCAGTGGAACCCGAAACTGGATGTCGACCTCACCAATGGCGAGGCACATCTTGCCAGTCTTACACAGACTGTTTATATACCGCAGATATCGTTCTCATACTCCAACAAGGACTTCAATATCGCACAGTCACAGATACGCCTCGGCAACTCCGACTTTGCCCTATCCGGCGAGGTGAAGAACATAGGCGCATGGCTGCGCAAGAAAGGCGATATGGAAGGCGAACTCAACTTCGTATCCGACCATACTGATGTCAATGAACTACTCGCTCTCTGCTCCGCCGACTCCGGTAGCGAAGAGACCACTACTGGGGACGCGGACGCCTCGTCCGCGGTAACGGAAACAACGGAAACAACAGCCACGACGCAAACAACGAGCGAAGCCAACCCCTTCCTCGTCCCTCTGCATGTCAATGTGGCTCTCAACACCCACATCAAAGAGGCTGTTGTATTCAACGAAGTGGCGCATAACCTAAAGGGTAAGATCTATATCCAAGACGGCAAACTGGTATTGGAGGAAGTCGGCTTCGTATGCAACGCCGCCAAACTGCAACTCACGGCTATGTACCGCACGCCACGACGCAATCATATCTATGTTGGCTTCGACTACCACATGATAGATGTCAACATCGAGGAACTCATCCACATGATCCCACAACTCGACTCTATCGTACCTATGTTGCGTTCCTTCAAGGGTGCGGCTGAGTTCCATCTCGCTGCCGAGACCTACACCAATGCGAAGTATGAACTCAAGCCATCTACCCTCCGTGGTGCTTGCAGCATCTTCGGAAAAGACCTTGTTGTTATGGACAGCGAGACCTTTAGCACGATATCTAAACTGTTGCTATTCAACAAGAAGACAGAGAATAAGATCGATAGCCTATCCGCCGAGATAACCGTCTACAAGAAAGAGATCGATGTCTATCCGTTCTGTGTATCCATGGACAACTACATGGTTGCTCTCGGTGGACGACATAACCTCGACATGACCTTCGATTACGATATCAATGTCCTCTCACCTATCTACCTCGGCGTCAACGTCTCGGGTAATATCGATGACCTGCATATCAAGTTGGCGAAATGTAAGTACGCCCAAGACTTTAAGCCGCTCTTCCATAAGGAGGTAGACCAGGAGTCGGCTAATCTGCGCAAGACCATCCGTGAGTCTATGCGCAAGAACGTAAAGATACAATCCGACGAGTCGGATACTACTAACGATACAAATACTACAGAAAATGAGAACTAACAATCTATTAATGGGCCTTGCGCTCTGTACACTTATGGCATGTAACAACACCAATCCTCTTCTCACAGAGGGGAACACTCCCTATGGAGTACCTGCTTTCGACCAGATCAAGAACGAGCACTACCTGCCTGCTTTCCAAGAGGCTATTGCTCAAAACCAAGCCGAGATAGATGCTATTACCCATAATCCGGAAGCCCCTACCTTCGAGAACACTATCGTCGCTCTCGACCGTGCAGGTGGACTCCTCGAGCGTGTATCAGGTGTCTTCTTCAATGTCCTTGAGGCTGATGGCAACGACGAGATGAACGCTCTCGCAGAAGAGGTTTCTCCCCTACTCTCCGACTTGAGCGATGGTATCCTACTCAACGACTCACTCTTCCAACGTGTCAAAGCCGTCTATGAGCAACGCGACCAACTCGGTCTTAATGCCGAACAGATGCGTCTACTCACCGAGACCTATAAGGCGTTCGTCAACAATGGTGCTAATCTCAATCCCGAACAGAAAGAGCGTCTCAAAGAGATAAACAAAGAACTCGGTCTACTCTCTCTGCAGTTCGGTAATAACGTGGTAGCCGAGACCAATGCTTACCAACTCTTCATCACCGACGAAGCACAACTCGCAGGTCTGCCCGAGAGCGCCAAGGCTGCTGCAAAAGAAGAGGCAGTGGCTGCCGGTCATCCCGATGCATGGCTCTTTACGCCTAAGCGCACCAGTTTCACACCTGTACTGCAATACTGCGACAACCGTGAACTGCGTCACGAACTGCTGATGGCTTACACCACCCGTGGTAATCACGACAACGAGTACGACAACAAAGCCGTCATCGTCAAGACCATGAAACTGCGTGTCGAGAAAGCACATCTCTTTGGTTATAACTGCCCTGCCGACTATATTCTCTCCGACTGTATGGCCAAAGACAGTAAGACCGTCGATGCTTTCCTGCAGTCCGTATGGCAACCCAGTCTGGCTGCAGCGAAGCGTGAGGCTGCGGCATTACAAGCACTCCTCGAACAAGACCTCCCAGGTGAGAAACTGCAACCATGGGACTGGTGGTACTATGCCGAGAAACTGCGTAAGGCTAAGTACGACCTCAACGAAGAGGAACTGAAGCCTTACTTCGAACTCAGCAATGTCCGCAAGGGCGTCTTCCAACTAGCACACAACCTCTATGGTCTTAACTTCGAGCCACTAAAGGACATGCCCGTTTATAACAAAGAGGTCGAGGTCTTCAAGGTAACCGATGCCGAGGGTAACCTCGTGGGTATCTTCTACACCGACTATTTCCCACGTGCAGGCAAGCGTCCAGGTGCTTGGATGAACAATATCCTCAGTCAGTATGTCGATGCCGAAGGCGTAGACCATCGTCCGGTCATCATCAATGTCGGCAACTTCAATCGTCCTACACAAGGCAATCCTTCTCTGCTCTCTATGGATGATGTTGAGACACTCTTCCATGAGTTCGGACATGCCCTCCATGGCCTACAGTCGAAGGCTACCTACAAAACATTGTCAGGTACAAATACCCCACGCGACTTTGTCGAACTACCGTCCCAGTTCATGGAGAACTACTGCTATCGTCCTGAGATAATGAAGACCTATGCCTTCCATTATCAGACAGGTGAGGTCATCCCAGACTCCCTGATTGCTAAAATCAATAACGCCAAGACTTTCAACAAAGGTTTCGTTGAGACCGAACTGCTCTCGGCTTCTATCCTCGATATGGACTACCACGAGATATGCGACACTGCCGACTTCGATGTTAACGCTTTCGAGGCACAGTCGATGCAGAAGATGGGTATGATACCCGAGATCATCGTACGCTATCGTTCCACCTTCTACAACCATATCTTCACTACCGGTTATGAAGCAGGGTACTATAGTTACACTTGGTCGGCTGTGCTCGATGCCGATGCTTTCTCGGCTTTTGCTGAGACAGGCGACATCCTCAATCCCGAGGTCGCTAAACGCTTCCAACACCTGCTGGAGCAGGGTGGAACACGTGACGCTGCCGAACTCTATCAAGAGTTCCGTGGTCAAGAGGCTGACCCCAAACACCTGCTCGAACGATTAGGTTTTGTAGAGTAATTCATACACTATTGACGGAATATCAATAGGTATACAAGATATGAGGAACACCCTAAACAAAGTGATAGATAGTAATGTGCTTGTAGTCATCAATCTGATTATAGGCACATTACTATGGGTTCCCGATTTCGTTGGGACCTACTTGAGTGTGGGTTATATCTTCACTCTCTTGGGTACCTATCTTGCCATGGTGGTGAATGCCGTGCTACTGATGCTCATCACCTTGGATATGGGCGTCACAAGAACACAATCTACCACCCTCATTGCACTATACATGCTGTTTATAAGTAGCCTCTCGCCACTCCATGTCGCATGGAAAGACCAGTTGGTTGTTCTCGCTTTCCTATTGGCAGCATTGCTCACCTTGAAGACCTTCCGTAAACCACATGCCGTAGAAGAGAGTTTTCTGGCTACTATCTTGCTGTGTCTTGCCAGCCTATTGATACCCGACATCTTGCTCTTTATTCCAATGTTGTGGTTAATGCTCTATGTAGAGCGTTCACTCAACCTGCGGGTGTGGTTGGCTTCACTCATTGGGGTGGGTGTGATACTGATCTACGCTGCCCTCTTGCAGCACTTTGATTGGATCTGCTTAGGCAGCCCATCGTATATCGTATCGCGTACCCATGCTGCCAAACTAAGCACTTGGCAGATAGTCCAATTGAGTACCTTGGCGTTCGAAAGCCTCTTGGCATTAGGCTTTGCCGTAGCAGCTTTGCGCGACGAAATATATAACATCCAGAGTTATCTCATCTGTTTTGGCGTCTCGATGTTCCTATCAGCCATCATGATGTTCTTTCCCCCCGAACACTTTTCGTCGTTGCTCCCTATCACTATATTGGGTTTAACGGCTTTGATGACCTATTACTTCAACAAGAAACACACCACAATAGCGAATATCTTGTTTTTCCTGCACAATCTTGTATGGATCGGGTTAGGAGTATTCAGTCGAATAATTCCTTGAGTATATCCAATGATTTGGGTATGTAGAAGTCGTTAAGATGCAGTTCATAGTAACGGCATAACTTATCGATCAGTTGTTGGCGTGTCGCGCGTGAGATATTCACATCGGTAGAGAACGACAATGCATTGAGCAGTCGGATCTCGTCTTTATCAAAGAAATCCTTGTGCGCAGGTTGCGTCGCAGTGGTGAGTCCCGTTTGCATATCCAACCAATCAGCCTCAGTATCTATATTGGGCATGATGCCTAAGTAATGGGTGAGGTTGATCATAAACTGCAAGTGGCAGTTCTCTATCGTAGCCGATGTGTTGAGGTCTTGTATGGTTTGCACTAAGTAATCGAACAACGGCTCATCGGGTAGGGGATGCCGAAGGATCTTGTATAGTATCTCGGCAATAAATATAGAAACAGTGAGGCGTCGTATATCGGTGTCTTGTGGCACTTCCATCAGTCGAACCGACTTGACATGAGGCATCTGTGCAGACGAGTGCGAGGTATTGGCTTCTATCTCAATAATCGATAACGGCTGCAACTGCGCCATGAGGTTGTTTTTCTTTGTGATATGCACAATATACTGCACCCGCCCCGCATCCTGCGTGTAGGTATGTAAGATAGAAGTCTTGTCTTTATACTTCTGCAGATGTAATACTATGCCCTGCGTGGTGGTGTACATAAAAGAGAATTCTAATAGTTCTCGGATACTATATGATTACCTTCTATCCCCGGATTATCAGTTGTTATTGTATCCAAACTCTAGAGTACCTAATTTCTTCTTGTAGAGACTTTCGCGATTCGTAGCTACCATTTTTGACACATTCAAAGGCAATATCTCTAGAATACTCCATTGAAAGTATTTTTCGGGATAGGTATTATCCTTAACAAACAACTCTTTTAAGCTTACATCATTTCCATGCCCTTTTGTTTCTGCGTACTCTTTCCATCTACCCCATATTCCAGGACCATCGCTTTGCTGACCACGATATGTTGCCCCTACATATTGTTTGCCTGTCTTTTTATCAAGAATAAGGTATATGCAGTTGCAAGCCTCTAATTTGGATCGCCACTCTTTGTCATTCTTTTCAAAAATTGTATTCAGTTGTTCGAAATTAAGCCTTACATCATCATAACTCAGAAAAAACGGTACATTACAACCACTTAAACCATAATCAATACGTACGACATACTTAGTATTCTTATCATACCACTGATGCCAACTGATAGCATTCTTCCCCCAATCAATAATCACTTTTTCCTCTAATGCTTTAAACCCACTTACTTTTTGGAAATTGAACTTACTCATGCTATCATCAATCCTCACATTTCCACAATTCTTGTATATTCCCACAAAACGAGCCGTATTGTTTTCTTCTCCAATGAAAGAGACGATATACTCAACATCTTCAAAGTTAGCAGTTTTTTGTTCATTTTGGTAAGTGTTAAACACCTCTCTACTATCTTGATTGCGATAAAGAGTATAAAGATCCTCTATATATTCCTTTCCACCAATAACTTTCACTTGACGATTGTCTAAGTGTCGTACAAACTTTATTTTCTTTGAGTTGTCAAACTCAGGTACTCTACCTTCCACTAATTTCTGGAAGGAAATGATGTGTTGGTCTGTTTCCATTTTTCCTATTATAATTCATTGTTTCTCCAATTAAAATCATCATTTCGAGAATTGTCCAAGAGAATATATATGATCTCATTATCAAAAAAATTAGGTGTGAATCGCACATGGCGGAGGTTCTCTTCGCTAGACGGACAATGACCATAATAACCCTGCAATTCCGAACTACGCTGCTCAATAAAACGCAACATATCCCATTCTTGCTCTTTGGGTAAGTTGTATAGAACTGTCCCTACTCGCACAATCTTATGGCAATCACTGAGAGGCAAACAATGGTTATCCAATACAATACCATAATCGTTATAACCATAAGGCGAAATAGGTTGAACCCCATAGATATATTTTTCATTTAATATATCCACCATCACAGCATCACCTGTGTAAACGCTATCTCCGCGATCATCGATATAAGGTGTTAGCACTCCTGCAAAAATCACTTCATGCGCATATCCATGTCCTTCACACTCATCGAAAAATACCGCATGCACAACTCCTGCATTATGTTTGTCGACATACTGTTCGTCGTGATCAAAGACATACATACTTCCTTGGTAGAAGAAAAAATTCCCAAAGGTGGTGTAACCAAACTTGTCCTCATCAATAACATAGCGGACTCTTATATGAGGAAGATATTTATGAATCCCTGCCCCTATACGATATGAATAGGTATCGCATAACTCTTGAAGAATATCAATAGTTATCACGTCTGGTACATCTATCTTGAAGAAATCACGCATCTCCTTTGATAGATCTACACCTATACGTCGATAGGCATCTGCTATTTCTAATTTCCATTCGAGAGGAAGCGTAATATTCTCAACATACATCGCCTCATGGAAAAGTAATGACAAACTGAATTCTATTCCTTGGCACAAATACACATTAGGATACATAATTTTTTGTTTGGACACGTCAATCATCCGTGTTACCATGAAACGATTCCTTGGATGCAACTTGGCATACTCAATGAATTCTTCCACATACTTGGTAGCATCTTTTGGGTCAGGGTATAGTGGAATAACGTAACATTGTCCCGTAGGACCACTTTCTACATTCTGTTCAGCACCAAATAGCTCATAAGCTTTTGAGGCATAGCCTTCTAAGGAAATGCCAGATAAGTTATTGAAATACACAAGCACCTCACAAGTGGAAAGATGAGTTATTTCTCGAGGTGTTACTACTTTTGGAATGGACATGGTATTCAAATAATATATCAAATAAAAAGTTAATTATCAATGTTTTATGCGCATGACCGTTCCAATAAGCATAGGGATGACGGTGTTGATAACCCAGATAAGGAGTACGGCGGTGGCGATATTCGGTGTGTTGGGTGTGAAGAAAGAGAAGACAATGAGTGCCCAACTACCACGGAAGATAGTATCGGCAACAGGGATAGACGGCATGATGCTAACCAAAGCATAATAGGCTGGTATGGCAATGATGGCTTGGAAGAATGGTAACGACACTCCGCAGAAAGAGAATATACAATAGAGTTGAAACGAGAAGATAAGATAGCGCAATAGTGTTTGTAGGCAGAGGATAAAGAATCGCTTATAGCCCAAATGTGCGGTAGCATCGAGTATCTGCAGGGCTTTGCCATGAAAGCGTGTGGCGCAAAAAGCATATAGGCGTGGGAAGAAAATCAATATCAAGAAAAGAGCAAAAAAAAGAATAATATAACAAGAAAATATGATGACTTGCGAAGTAGAGTTCTTCACATAATGCAGAAAAAAATACACCACAGCGGTGATACCAATGACTTCGATGATACATAGCATAGCAAAACTACCGACGAAACCGAGTGTGATAGCCTGTAAGTAATGCGACTGATCCTTCAGCAGGAGTGCCCGTGTAGGATATTCGCCTAAGCGGTTAGGCGTGATGAAAGCACCTACGCAGCCATAATAGACCTGCCGATTGGCTTCCCGAAAAGAGATTGGTTCGACATCGCGCAAGAGATACTGCCACCGAAGCGCTTCAATGGCTATATTGAGAGGAAAGAGCAGAAAAGCGACGACAAGCAGACAGTAGTCGGCAAAGGAACACGACTGAAAATGTGCAAAGAAAGTGGGGTAGTCGCTGAAAGTGAGAAGCCGATAGAGTAGGTATCCTAAAGCAATTAGGATGAGTAGGACATTGATAATCTTCTGATATGGCAATGTTTTGCGTGTCATCGTCAGAACTTAAACGAGAAGTATTTCTGCCCAAAGTAGGACACAGCCACAGTGACGACCGTCACAATCATCTTCGAAGGAGTAGGGTAGAGTCCGCATATATCAACCAGCAGTTTCAACCCAAAATAGTTGATAAGTAGATTGAGGCAGACAATAAGGATATAGCGCAACAACTGCCGGTAACCCTTGAGCGAGGACTGCTTAAAGGTGACATACTTATTGAGCCAAAAACCCGTGAAGAGAGTGATAGGAAAGACAATACACAACGCAGCGATATGCGACGAGAGCGTGACGAAATAGAGATTAAGTTCGTGGTGGCGCAGCACAAAGTTGTAGACGATAAAGTATAAAACCCAATCGAGAACCATGTTGGCAGAGCCACAAGCACCATACCGAAAGAACTGCTCTGAGCATATTTTTCGGAAAGGTTGATAGAAAAAATCTATTATTTGCGTTATTATATGTGCTAACCGTTGCATCATTAAAATAATTGTCGTACTTTTGCGATTGCAAAGTTACTAAGAAAAGTTGGAAAACCAAATTAGTGACCTATTATAAACCAAATTTACCCTATATGGACTATCACCAAGATGCAACAAGTACGTGCGAAGAAGGCTTTGGGTCAGCACTTTCTGAAGGATTTAGGTGTTGCACGAGCCATAGCAGAGAGTTTGGTAGTCGATACTCGAATACCAGTGCTTGAAGTAGGACCAGGAACGGGAGTGCTTACTCAGTTCTTGCTCCAGAATCCTCTATTTGACCTCACAGCAATAGAGTTAGACAGCGAATCGGTAGATTATCTGAAAATTTATTATCCGGAATTGCGCCTTATAGAAGGTGATTTTCTGCGTTTAGACTTAGACCAGTTATATCCCAATCATCAGCCATTCTGCGTAATAGGAAACTATCCGTATAACATCTCATCACAGATCTTTTTCAAAGTACTGGAACATCGCAACTCGATCCCTTACTGTGTCGGTATGATACAAAAAGAGGTGGCAGAGCGCATTGCCTCGAAGCCAGGCAAGAAGGCTTATGGGATCTTATCTGTACTGCTGCAAGCGTATTATAATATAGAATACCTCTTCACTGTCGACGAGAATGTGTTCTTGCCTCCGCCTAAAGTGAAGTCGGCAGTTGTGCGACTGACTCGCAACGATCGACAGAGTCTCGACTGCAACGAAACACTGTTTAAGACCATCGTAAAGACCGCCTTTAATCAGCGTCGAAAGCAGTTACGCAACTCGTTGCAGAGCCTGATAGACAAAGAGTACTGCACAGCGAGTATCTTTGATAAACGACCTGAACAGTTATCCGTGGAAGAATTTGTCGACCTAACCAACCTAATAGAAACACTACTAAAAGAAAAGCCATGTCAGAACTGAGAATATTCTATAAAGAGACCGAGAAGATAAAGATATCGAAGACCTTGGATATCTTGAAGAAGATTGATAAGAAAGATATCATTTGGATCGACCTACTCGATGTGAAAGAAGAGGTAGAGAGCGAGTTAGAACAGTTCTTGAAGATCTATATTCAGGAAGATGAAGAGATGGAAGAGATCGAGATGTCGAGTCGATATATGCAGACCGACGATTCGATTGTGGCAAACTCCAACTTCTTGCAGAATAACTTCGATATAGAGCCTGTCAACTTCATCATTAAGAACGGTGTACTAGTCACCGTACGTGATGCGGAACTAAACTCTTTTAACGATACGGTAAAGAAGATGTTCGTCAATACACGTAACTTCCCAACGGGCTTCCATGTGTTTGTGGCACTGATGGAGACTCGAGTGGAATACGATGCCGATATGATTGAGGACACCACCGACTTGATTACCAACCTATCATCGGAAATCAATAAGACAAGCGACCATGTCGATGAAGATGTACTGATACAGATCAAGGACTTGCAGGAAAAAGTGACTATCATCCGACAGAACATCATGGATAAACAACGCGTGATATCCAACCTACTCAAATGCGACTTTATCCCGAGTGAGTTGCAACCTCGACTCACAATGATCATCAAGGATATCAATTCCTTGTTCGAGTACACACGATTTGGTTTCGACCGTTTGGACTACCTGCAAGATACCTTCCTCGGTTTGGTAAATATCGAACAGAATAAGATCATCAAGATATTCACCGTGGTCAATGTTATTTTCTTACCTCCTACACTGATTGCGAGCATGTATGGCATGAACTTTGATTTTATGCCAGAGTTACATTGGCACCACGGATACCTCTTTGCCGTTGCCATGATGGTGGTGTTCACACTACTTGTTTTGGCTATCTTTAAGTTGAAAAAGTGGCTGTAATAGAAGTTATAAACATATCCCTGTTGAAAACTATGTTGAAAGGTGTTGAAAACTCAAAAGAGCGTGTTATCAACTTAAAATTATGAACAAAGAATAAGAAAGTGGGATAGTTTTCAACATTTGTAACAGGTTAAGAGAAAAGGAGATGCGTTAGTTTTCAACAAAAGATACGCAACAAGAAAAACAAAAGATTTAATAAGAAAAGAGTATATATATTATTTCGTGGATATGAGTTCCGAGCAATTGATAGCAGAAATCAATCGACTGCGAAAAGAAAAGAATGCGGTCATCATGGCGCATTATTATCAGGTAGCCGAGATACAAGACATAGCCGACTTTGTGGGTGACAGTTTGGAGTTGGCGCGCAAAGCCAAAGAAACCGATGCCGACATCATCGTGTTGTGTGGTGTTCATTTCATGGGCGAAACCGCCAAAATCATCTGTCCCGATAAGAAAGTGCTGATACCCGACATGAACGCAGGTTGCTCCCTCGCTGATAGTTGCGATGCCGAAGACCTAAAGCAATGGAAAGCGGAGCACCCTGGCTACATGGTATTGAGTTATGTGAACACTTCGGCAGCCGTAAAGGCATTGACCGATATTGTGGTCACCTCGTCGAACGCCCTCAAGATAGTGGAGCAGTTGCCAAAGGAACAGAAGATACTGTTCTGTCCAGACCGAAACTTAGGTAATTATATCAACAGTGTGACCGGACGCAATATGGCTCTTTGGGACGGTTGTTGCCATGTGCATGAGAAGTTCTCGTTGCAGAAGTTGATCGCCCTCAAGAAACAATATCCCGAGGCAAAAGTTTTGGTTCACCCAGAGTGCAAAGGACCGGTGGTTGAGTTGGCAGATGTGGTAGGCAGTACAAAGTACTTACTCAACTATGCCATCCATAGCGACGACAAGGTCTTTCTCGTAGCCACCGAAAGTGGTATTCTGCATAAGATGAATGAGGCATGCAAGGATAAGACCTTCATTCCTGTGCCACCCGAGGTGACAGAAGGCGACAAGTCGTGTGCTTGCAACGAGTGTAACTTCATGCGTATGAACACCCTCGAAAAGGTCTATCAATGTCTGCGCGATGAGACCAACGAGATAGAGGTCGATAGCGAAGTCGCAAAAAAGGCAATAATTCCTATCGAGAAAATGTTTGCGATGAGCAAATAATTTCCGTAACTTTGCACCGAATTCTGTTAGACACAATATTAAAATAATTAACTAAATAACCTGTATTATGACTATTGATCAATACAATTTCTCGGGAAAGAAAGCGATTGTACGTGTCGATTTCAATGTCCCATTGAACGAGAATGGAGTAGTAACCGATGACACCCGTATCCGTGGTGCCCTTCCTACATTAAAGAAGATATTGGCAGATGGTGGTGCTCTTATCATCATGAGCCACATGGGTAAGCCAAAAGGCAAAGTCAATATGAGCATGTCGTTAGGTCAGATCGTGAAACCTGTATCCGACTTGCTGGGCGTCAATGTTAAGTTTGCTCCCGACTGTGCAAAAGCCGCCGCAGAGGTAGCAGCCCTCAAGCCAGGCGAGGCATTGCTGCTCGAGAACCTTCGTTTCTATCCTGAAGAGGAGGGTAAACCTGTAGGTATCGACAAAGAGGACCCAGCCTACGAGGCAGCCAAGAAAGAGATGAAAGAGAAGCAGAAAGTGTTTGCTAAGACCTTAGCAAGTTATGCCGACTGCTATGTTAATGATGCTTTTGGTACTGCTCACCGTAAACATGCTTCTACCGCCGTTATTGCCGATTATTTCGATGCCGATAACAAGATGTTAGGCTATCTGATGGAGAAGGAAGTGAACGCAGTAGATAATGTGTTGAGCAACATCAAGCATCCTTTCACTGCTATCATGGGTGGTAGCAAGGTATCTACCAAGATTGGTATCATTGAGAACCTCATGGATAAGGTCGATAACCTCATTCTCTGTGGCGGTATGACCTACACTTTTGCAAAGGCACAAGGTGGTAAAATTGGTAACTCTATCTGCGAGGACGATAAGTTAGATCTTGCTCTTGATATCATCGCTCAAGCCAAAGCCAAAGGCGTTAACTTGGTTCTTGGTAGCGACTGCGTAGCAGCCGACAACTTCTCGAACGATGCTCACACACAGATAGTAGCCGCTAACGCTATTCCTGACGGCTGGGAAGGTATGGATGCCGGACCCGAGACACAGAAGGCTTTTGCTGCTGTGATAGAGGATGCCAAGACTATCCTTTGGAACGGACCTGCAGGCGTGTTCGAGTTCGATAACTTCACCGCAGGTAGTAAGGCTATCGCTGAGGCTATCGCTAAAGCAACCGCTAAGGGTGCTTACAGTCTGATTGGTGGTGGCGACTCAGTGGCTTGTATCAATAAGTTCGGTATGGCAGATAAAGTAAGTTATATATCAACCGGTGGCGGTGCCTTGCTTGAGGCTATCGAGGGTAAGGTATTACCAGGTATCGCTGCAATAAAAGGCTAAGAAAGGACAAGACAATGGAAGTAACAGGAAAAATCATTACTGTGTTGCCACTCCAAGAGGGCACCAGCAAAGCAGGTAACCCTTGGAAATCGCAGAGTTATGTACTCGAGACCCAAGAGCAATACCCAAAGAAAGTGTGCTTCGAGGTGTTTGGAGAGGATCGTATCAAGAATAACTCTTGCCAGATTGATGAGGTAGTAACGGTCTCGTTCGACTTAGAGAGCCGTGAGTTCAACGGTCGTTGGTATACGAGTGTCCGTGCATGGAAGATTGCGAAGGGTGCTGGTTCGGCAGAGAATAACCCTACTGCACAAACGACTCAACCTGCTGCCGCTGCTGCTGCTCCTGCTGCAGACCCTCAACCAAAGGCTAACGTGCAGAACTTTGAAAGTGCAGATAACTCGATGGGAGAAGACGGTCTCCCATTCTAATTGCTTGAGAAAATTATTAAGAAAGCAGGCTACTCTTATTAGGTAGCCTGCTTTTTTGTGTTTATGGGATGTTCTAAAAATTGCTTTTGAGATGATTTGTGGAATTTTATTTAGT
>CAVJQD010000005.1:0-45846 GCA_963651555.1 uncultured Clostridium sp.
CAAGCAGATACAAATAAAAACCACAAAGCGCTCAAAAAGTGGAGAAACATCCCAATTAGTAACAAAAAACGAAACGTGGAATTTTTAGAACATCCCTAATATTTTTTTTCGTGGGAACACTTGCATAGACAAAAAATAAGTCTTACCTTTGCAAGCCGTTTTGATACGGAGGTGCGTAAGCACGATAACTAATTTATTATTAATAACGTACGTTCGGTTGTGCAGTGGTAAGATGTCTGTAAGCCGGACCGATAAAACTAAACAAAGTGGATACTTTAAGTTACAAAACCCTGTCGGTGAACGAGGCTACCGCTCAGAAAGAGTGGGTCTTGATTGACGCTACCGACTTGGTATTGGGTCGTATGTGCTCAAAGGTTGCCAAGCTTTTACGCGGCAAGTACAAACCAAGTTTCACCCCTAATGTTGACTGCGGTGATAATGTCATCATCATCAATGCCGATAAAGTCGCTCTGACTGGCAACAAATGGAGTGGTCGTACCTATATTCGCTACACCGGTTATCCTGGTGGTCAACGCGAGTATACTCCAGAGGTACTCAAGAACAAAGGCGCCGATCGCCTCATCAAGAAAGTTGTAAAAGGCATGCTCCCTAAGAACCGTCTTGGCGACCGCCTTATCGACAACCTCTATGTCTTCGCTGGTGCAGAGCATAACATGCAAGCACAGCAACCCAAACAAATCGATTTGAACACCCTTAAATAATAAGCAAATGGAAATGATAAATGCTTTAGGTAGACGAAAAGCCGCTATTGCTCGTGTTTTCGTTACAGAAGGACAAGGCAAGATCACTATCAACAAGAAAGACCTTGAGGTTTACTTCCCTTCGTCCATTCTACAATATATTGTTAAGCAGCCATTGAACAAGTTGGGTGTTGCTGAGAAGTACAATATCACCGTTATCCTTGATGGTGGTGGTTTCAAAGGACAAGCAGAGGCTCTTCGTCTCGCAATCGCTCGTGCTTTGGTTAAGATCAATCCTGAGGACAAACCTGTACTGAAAGCAGAAGGCTTCATGACTCGTGATTCTCGTGAGGTTGAGCGTAAGAAACCAGGTCAACCAAAGGCTCGTAAGCACTTCCAGTTCAGTAAACGTTAAACCGTTCCTACAAATCCTGCAGACTCCTTTTGGACTACTGCAGGATTCTTTTGCTTTATACAAGGCAGTTCTCGCCTGTTGTGCTGATATAGCGGCACGATGCACTATAGAGCAAGAGAGTTGGACTAAATAATAACAAATTAAACAATTCATTTCATTATGAGAACAAACTTCGATGAACTGCTCGAGGCTGGCGCACACTTCGGTCACCTCAAGCGCAAATGGAATCCTGCTATGGCTCCTTACATCTTTATGGAGCGCAATGGCATTCACATCATTGACCTCAACAAGACCGTCATCAAGGTAGAAGAGGCTTCTGAGGCTCTTAAGAACATCGCAAAAAGCGGTCGCCGTATTCTCTTTGTGGCTACCAAGAAACAAGCCAAAGAGGTTGTTGCTGAGAAAGCAAAAGAGATCGGTATGCCTTACATCACAGAGCGTTGGGCTGGTGGTATGCTCACCAACTTCCCTACCATCCGTAAAGCTGTTAAGAAGATGTCGAACATCGACAAGATGATGACCGACGGCACATTCGATAATATCTCGAAGCGTGAGAAACTGCAGATCACTCGTCAACGCGAGAAACTCGAGAAGAACCTCGGTTCTATTGCCGACCTTACTCGTCTCCCATCTGCATTGTTCGTTGTAGACGTATGCAAAGAGAACATCGCCGTTCGTGAGGCTCTCCGTTTGGGTATCCCTGTGTTCGGTATCGTAGATACTAACTCCGACCCAACACCTATCGATTTCGTTATCCCAGCTAACGATGACGCTACCAAGTCAATTGAGGTTATCCTCAACGCCGTTTGCGGCGCTATCCAAGAGGGACTCGACGAGCGTAAGGTTGAGAAAGCCGACGAGAACGCTGCTCAAGAGAGCGCAGACGGTGAAGCACCTGCTCCACGTCGTCAACGTATCCGTAAGGGTGCTGCGAAAGTAGAGAAAGCAGAAGAGAAACCCGCTGAAGCTCCTAAGGCAGAAGCAGAAACTCCTGCCGAATAAAGATAGTGCAACAATCAACATGCGCGTTGACGACTCTCAATAGCGCATGTTAATTGTTAATTGTTAATTGTTAATCTTATAACTTAATTGTTAATCTTATAACTATGGCTGTATCATTAGCAGATATAAAGAAACTGCGTGACATAACTGGCGCAGGTATGATGGATGTGAAGAAAGCCCTTGAAGAGGCTAATGGCGACTTCGAGGTAGCAAAAGACCTATTGCGTAAGCGTGGTCAAGCTATCGCTGCGAAACGTTCCGACCGTGAAGCATCCGAAGGTTGCGTATTCGCAAAGGCAGTCGATGGCTTCGGTGCTATCGTGGCTGTGAAGTGCGAGACCGACTTCGTAGCAAAGAACGCTGATTTCATCGCATTGGTAAAGAAGATCCTTGAGATCGCTATCGCTGAGCGTCCACAGAGTCTCGACGAACTCAAAGCCGTTAAGGTCGATGGTCGCACCGTGGCTGACTTGGTTACAGAGCGTTCAGGTGTGACGGGCGAGAAGATGGAACTCTCCGACTATGCTTTCTTGGTTGCACCAAAGGTAGACGCTTATAACCACCTCGGAAACAAACTCTCGACGCTTGTCTCGGCTGCCGATGCAAATGCCGATGAGGAGATTGTTCATGGTATCGCAATGCAAGTAGCCGCTATGGCTCCTATCGCACTCGATGCTGACCATGTTCCTGCCGAGATCAAAGAGCACGAGTTGAAAGTGGCTGTCGAGAAGACCCAACAAGACGAGGTCAACAAGGCTGTTGAGAACGCACTCCGTAAGGCAGAGATCAATCCTGCCCATGTGGATACCGACGAACACATCGACTCCAACACAGCTAAAGGTTGGCTCACACCTGAGCAAGCACAGTTGGCTCGTGAGATCAAGGCAAATGTTGCCAAAGAGGCTGCCAACAACCTCAACATGAAGAAGGTCGAGATGATTGCCCAAGGTCGTCTGAATAAGTTCTTGAAAGAGTCGACTCTCGTAGAGCAGATCTATGTGATGTCAGAGGACAAAGAACTCGTTAAGGACGTGCTTCGCAAGAACAATGTCAACATCGCCGACTTCCGCCGCGTAACACTCAATGTAGACTAAATCCCTTTACATACTTCTACTGAGAAGAGGCTGCATCAGGTGGCCTCTTCTTTTTTTGCCCTATTGACTATAGACTACCATACATCTATACATCATACATCATACATCTATACATCATACATCTATACATCTATACATCATACATCCATACATCCATACATCATACATCCATACATCACACATCCATACATTATACTTCCATCCAACACAGATAACGTATCAGCGCAGTAAAAAGCGATATGAATTTGCAGGTCTAAACAGAAAACTGTACCTTTGCGCCGTAAAAAGTGTAGAAATACGCAAAAAAAATCGAGGCAAATGGAGTTTTTAAGAGACATGTATCTTCAGCAACTGAAGAATCGTATGCATAACGGCATGATAAAAGTAGTGACTGGTATGCGTCGTGCAGGCAAGTCATACTTGCTTTTTCACATATTTGCAGACTACCTTAGACAACAGGGAGTGGACGATGAACACCTGATAATGATTGACCTTGAGGACCGTCGTAACAGCAGATTGCGTAATCCGGACGCTTTGTTGGCATATATCGACAACCATTTATCCGATGCTAAGGTGCATTATGTACTGATCGACGAGATCCAAATGGTCGATGAGTTTGAAGATGTACTCAATAGTTACCTTAAAGTTAACAATGCAGACCTATATGTTACCGGTTCTAACTCGCACCTGCTTTCCTCGGATGTTATTACGGAGTTTCGTGGTCGAGGTGATGAGATACGAGTACATCCTCTTAGTTTTTCAGAGATGTTGCCTTATTTCAAGGGCAAGACCGAGACTGAGGCATTGCGTGAATATATGTTGTATGGCGGTTTGCCTCATATTGCAGCCCTTCCTACTGCAGAGCAGAAAGAGTTGTATTTGAAAAATCTAATGCGTGAGACTTATTTGCGCGATATCAAAGAACGGTACAAAGTGATGAACGACGACGATCTTGTGGAGTTGGTGGATATTCTTTCCTCGTCTGTGGGTGGCTTGGTGAGCCCAAAGAAACTGGAAGATACATTCCGCTCAGTGAAACATAGTAAATTGACGGCAGAGACCATCAAACGCTATATTGACCTGTTGCAAGATTCTTTCCTATTGGAGAAGTCTGTCCGTTATGATATCAAAGAGCGCAAGTATATTGATACACCTGCCAAATACTATTTTGAGGATTTGGGATTAAGGAATGCACGTATCAATTTCCGACAAAACGAGCAGACGCACCTAATGGAGAACTTGATATACAATGAATTGCGGATAAGAGGTTATTCGGTGGATGTAGGACAGGTGGCATTGAGCACCAAGGACGAGACAGGCAAGTCAATACGACAAGCGTTAGAGGTGGATTTTGTTTGTAATAAGGGCTATGATCGTTATTATATTCAGTCGGTCTATGCTATTCCTGATACTGAAAAAGACCTGCAAGAACAGCAGTCATTGCTGCATATCAAAGATGGTTTTCAAAAGGTCATCATCGTGGCAGGACTGACTCCTACCCATCGCAACGACAATGGCATCCTCTATCTAAACCTATGGGATTTCTTAACCCACAAGGCAGACTTTGTGGCATCGTGATTTGCCTTCTATACCACAATGTATTCAGCTACGCTAAGCATTAGAGCCGTAAAAAGTGTAGAAATAAGCAAAAAAATCGAGGCGAAGCCCCTGTAACTGCATCAAAAGTACGTCAGCGCAATGGGCTACCGACTTTTAGCGTAGCGGTGCGTCATCTTTTAGCGTAGCGGTCTTTAGCACGCAGTGCGCTCTGACAGCGCAGCGGTCTTTCGTAAAATAGGTTATTTATTCGGTTATAACCGAATTTTTCATTGTTTTATCTACAAATATTTGGTTATAACCGAATTTTTGGACATAGTTAACACTTCCCATGCGTTCTTATCGAGGATTTCTTGCAGAAAGACTTATAGTCCGTTGACCTGAAGCGCATAGTGCGATCCACTGTCTTTTAGCGCAGCGGTCACTCTTCCTATTCACGGGTAACGAAGACTTGTTTGCGAGAGGAGGAGGTCACTACATTGTCGTAGGAGAGGCGGCCATTATACTCGTAATAATCGTCGGGATCGAATCCAGAGTTGATGATTCGGAAAGTATAATAGTTCTTTTTCTGCACGAGCGTATCGATATAGGCATACGCATAATACGAATCACGCTGCTCTTTGTATCGATACTCCCGTTCTTTGAGTACCTTCAGCGATTTATCCAAGAGGAGAGTCTTACAAGTAAAAGTGGAGGTGTTATAACCACTCGTCGTCGCAAGTGAGTTGAGCGCTACCATGTACTTATTCCCTTGTTTGAAGATATATGGCGTATTGCAACAATAAAAGGTTATGGAGGCTACCTGTATGCTGTCTCTGAGCCTCAGCAGTCGTGTGAAATAGCGCGAGTTAGTGTATATCTGCTTTGGACAGACCATATAAAGGTCGGTGCCCTCCACAGGCGTAACATCGTACTTGCGATATAGTTCGTACACATTACTGAGCGTGACGGGTACAGGGCACTTGTCGAAGTTCTCCTCACGCCCCTTCGCCATGCCTAAGAAACAGAAAGTGGTGTCCTCAGGTTCCGTGACTTTGGCGAGGTGCTGAGGAGTGATACTACTCGTTGGTGGGGTGTAAATAACCCTCGGTTGCACATACACAAGTCGAGGCTCTTTTGCACATGAGACAAGCAGCAGGATACAAGTTAGGTGAAGGAGGCGTTTCATAGTATGTATGAATGTATAATGTATTATGTATAAATGTATTATGTATGGTGTATGATGTATGAGGTGTTTCGACCGTGGTCATCGGTTTTGCAGAGGATGCCTTTGGCTATCAGGTCTTGGATATCACGCAGAGCGGTGTCTTGTGAGCAATGATTGATCTTTGCCCATTTCTGTGTATTCAGTTTTCCTTCAAAACCGTCCCACAACATATTCAGCACCTTGCGCTGGCGTTCGTTAAACACGACTCCCTCATGGCGTTGCCAAAAAGCCGTTTTCTGTATGGTACGGTCGGTGGTGGCTATCGCCTCTTCTAACGATGCATTGAGGGCAGTGAGGAACCAATGAACCCATTCAGTGATATCGCTATCGCCGTGCTGCGTGCGTTCCAACACTTCGTAGTACTCTTTTCGGCGACGAAAGATCTCGGCTGACAGACTATAGTATCGCTGTTCCGATTGGTCGGCTCGTGCCAACATCATCTCCGTGATAGTACGCGTGATACGCCCATTGCCGTCGTCAAAAGGATGGATAGTGACGAACCACAGATGGGATATTGCTGCACGGATAAGCGCATCGGTGCCGTCTTCGGCGTTTATCCACTGAAGGAAAGCCTCCATCATCGGTGGCACTAAGTCACTTGACGGCGCTTGATAGTGCACTTTCTGGCGCCCCATAGGTCCAGACACCACCTGCATAGGTTCGTCTCCCACGCGCCAAGACCCGACAGTAAGCTTATAGCCGTTACTGTATCCCGTAGGGAATAAGGCAGCGTGCCAACCAAAGAGTCGCTCCGCAGTGAGCGGTTCGTTGTAGTTCTCCGTGGCTTGCAGTATGACAGACACTATCCCATCGGTGTAATGGTCTGTGGTATGGTCGATATCTAAATCGACTCCAAGATGATGGGCTAACGAGGAACGGACACTATCCCTATTGAGGTCCACGCCCTCGATGCGCGACGAGCCTATAATCTCCTCCGTCAGCGAATCCATCTGCCGTTGCACACCTTCCATACCAAGCATACTCATGCGTCCCAACAGTTGTCCTTGTCGGTAGCGCACCTCGCCTAATAAGGTTATGAGACTGTTATCATCCCACGAGAATGCCGTCCAATCGTTATGCTGCCATAGATACATATCGCAGGCAAAGATAGGGACTATTTGACATAAATGCAAGTCTTGCGGTGAAAAAGGGTGTTATTCGCCGCAAATTTGCGGAGAATAACGATACAATATGCGATAAACTATGCCTACAACAAATAACAAACAATGCCTATAACAAACAAAGAGACTGCCTAACGCTATTTGTTAGGCAGTCTCTTTTATTGATACGCCACGGTTACTTGTGGCGGGTTACATTGCTATGTTACTTTACTTCCTCGAAGTCGACATCCTCGGCGCTACCATCGTTCTTGCCGTTGTTGCTCGAGTTGTTCGAACCTGCGTTGCCGTTGAAGCCACCGTTCTGTGCGCCTGAGAAGTCAGCACCTTGCGCACCACCTTGGGCGTTCTGTGCGTTGTACATCTCAGCACTTGCGGCTTGGAAAGCGGTCATCAGTTCGTTGTTAGCAGCCTCGCAAGCGTCAGCATCTTTCTTCTCGTAAGCCTCTTTCAGTCTCTTGAGAGCAGCCTCGATAGGTGCTTTCTTGTCAGCAGGAATCTTATCGCCCAGTTCGTTCAACTGTTTCTCCGTTTGGAAGATAGTAGCATCCGCCTTATTCAGTTTGTCGATACGCTCTTTCTCACGCTTATCTGCCTCGGCATTAGCCTCTGCTTCAGCCTTCATACGCTTGATCTCATCGTCGGACAATCCACTCGAAGCCTCAATACGAATCTTTTGTTCCTTGCCGGTTGCTTTATCCTTTGCGGTAACGTTCAAGATACCGTTGGCATCGATATCGAAGGTAACCTCAATCTGTGGTTCACCTCGACGAGCTGGCATGATGCCGTCCAAGTGGAAGATACCGATTTGCTTGTTCTGTGCAGCCATAGGACGCTCACCTTGAAGCACCTTAATCTCAACGCTCGGCTGGTTATCAACGGCAGTAGTGAATGTCTCAGTCTTCTTGGTAGGAATGGTTGTGTTCGACTCAATCATCTTGGTCATCACACCGCCCATAGTCTCAATACCAAGGCTCAACGGGGTAACATCAAGGAGCAATACATCCTTTACTTCACCTGTCAAGACACCACCTTGGATAGCAGCACCTACTGCCACAACTTCATCAGGGTTAACACCCTTGTTAGGCACTTTGCCGAAGAATTTCTCAACAGCCTGTTGGATGGCTGGGATACGGGTTGAACCACCTACGAGGATAACTTCGTCGATATCGCTTGTGCTCAAGCCGGCCTTCTGTAATGCAGTACGGCATGGAGCGATAGTACGTTGGATAAGGTCATCAATCAGTTGCTCGAACTTAGCACGTGTCAGAGTCTTTACCAAGTGTGCAGGTACACCATTGACTGGCATGATGTACGGCAAGTTAATCTCGGTAGATGTCGTATTCGACAACTCGATCTTGGCTTTCTCAGCAGCCTCTTTCAAACGTTGCATAGCCATCGGGTCTTTGCTCAAGTCGGCGCCACCGTTCTCGTTCTTGAACTCTTGTACGAGCCAATCGATGATACGATGATCGAAGTCATCACCCCCCAGGTGAGTATCACCATCGGTTGCTTTTACCTCAAATACACCGTCGCCCAATTCCAATACGCTGACATCGTGAGTACCACCACCGCAGTCGAATACGACAATCTTCATATCTTTGTTCGACTTGTCGAGTCCATAAGCCAAAGCGGCTGCAGTAGGCTCGTTAACGATACGACGTACATTCAAACCGGCAATCTCACCAGCCTCTTTGGTAGCCTGACGTTGGTTATCGTTGAAGTATGCAGGTACCGTGATGACAGCTTCTGTTACCTCTTGTCCAAGATAGTCTTCAGCGGTCTTTTTCATCTTTTGCAGAATGATAGCCGAGATCTCTTGTGGAGTATAGAGACGTCCGTCAATATCCACACGAGGCGTGTTGTTATCGCCTTTCACTACTTTGTATGGCACACGTGCTATTTCGTTCGACAGACGGTCGTAAGTCTCACCCATGAAACGTTTGATACTATATACGGTCTTTGTCGGGTTAGTAATGGCTTGACGCTTTGCAGGGTCTCCTACTTTGCGCTCGCCACCGTCCACAAATCCTACAACAGAAGGAGTAGTACGTTTACCTTCCGAGTTAGCAATTACGATAGGTTCGTTGCCTTCCATCACAGCAACGCAGGAGTTGGTTGTTCCTAAGTCGATTCCAATAATCTTAGACATAGTTGTTATCTTTTTAGAGTGTTAATATTCAGTTTTCTTGTCGCTCTTTGTTGCGCGACACTCGAGTTAGGGCAAATGATATGCCAAAGAAGGAAAGCGGCTGCGCGTGTCAGTTTTGTATGTCATATTGTCAGTTTGTCTGCCACGGGACAATTAACAATTAACAGACAGACTATTGGAGTCGTTGTGCGAGGAGGAGCATAGGTTGTGCACAGAGGCGAGTAGCGATAAGGTAGTCGCTACCACCCTCTTTGATGCGCAGACTGCGTCGGAGTGCGACGATGTCTTGTGGATAGTTGCGCGTGATGATATTGAGTTGTCGTTGTTGCAGTTCTTTCTTCTGCGCCACCGATACAATTCGGAACACTCGTCCGCGGAAATCGGGTATATATTGTTCCGCTGTATAGAGATGGGTGTTTATTGCCAGTTTGGCAATGTTATATCGATTGCCCACCGTCTTAAACGCACCGGCTTTGAGGATAGCCGGAGCCGGTTCATAGAGATACTGACCGAGTTGAGTTGCAAGATGGGGCATAGCCACATGTTCCTCCTCTGGCGCAAAAGTGAAGGTATGCGGTGCGTCGGCTTTGGTCAGTTGCACGGCGGTGATAGTGATAGGTCTCGTGTTTGCGAACCGACACAGCACCAGCAGTTCTTTCACCTCGCCATTGCTTTCCACCACATAGACTGCCTCGGCATCGGGTAATGAACGGAGTGCAACATCGATGTCGCAGATGGGCGACAGTTTGAGCAAGAGGATGTCACAGTGTTGCCGCAGTTGTGGGTAGAGTTCGACCACATTAGGTTGACAGTCCTCCATCCGCACCACTTTCTGCCCTGCCCTACCCCGTCGAGCAGGGTCGAGATAGATACAATCGACCTTCGGCATGGCTTCGAGAAAGTCTTGCGAGAGAGCATTATGAACGCATATATCGCGCTTTGTGAGGCGGAAGTTATGATCGGCAATCTGCGCCAGTTGCGCATTCTGTTCCACATAGTCGGTATGACGGAAGTGCTGCGATAGGAAATAGGTATCGATGCCATAGCCACCGGTAAGGTCCACTAAGGTATTGCCTTGCACAAGCGATGCTTTGAACTGCGCCGTGGCTTCTGACGAGCATTGCTCGATATTGAGTCGTGGAGGGAAGAGCCAACCCTCGATATTCGACAGAGTGGGCAGTTTGTCACGAGATCGTTGGTATCCTTCAATCTGCTGTAACGCAAAATCGATATCCACTTCGGGATATCGATTGCGTTGGAGAGCCAATGTGAGTACATCGGCGTCTCGATATTGTTTGATAAACTCAGCCGTTACCAAATCAGAACTGCTCTAAAGTGCATGGCATCGGGTACGAACTGGGTATCGAGTTCGTAGTCGAAGTCACTTGCTGTGTAGAATATAGTGATAGTACCTGTACTATACTCGTAGTCAACATGCTCGCAATAGAATCCCCATGTGTTGGTAGAGTCGTTAGCAAGGTATTCTACATAGCGTGTCTGAGGCAGTTGTGCCTGCGTTGCATTTTCAGTACCCGTTTCATATTCCCGATAGATATTTACTTCACCATTGTCGTACACCTCTTTGGTTAATTGTTCTACATTGAAGGCAGCGTAGAAGTAGTTATTGTTATCGGTATTAGTGTAAGCCCACTCGTCTTGATTGATTTGCAAGTCGAGGATAACGCGATGGGTATGGACATGCGTTGTACTTTGACAATCGTTGTTGGTGGATGTGTTGCAACTCGCTAACCCAAGTGCTATAGCACCGAGAAAAAGGTAGAATAGTCTTGTTTTCATAATGGTACGGTATTATTAGCAAGATACGCAACTGCGGTCATATCGACTCATGCAATTGCGTATTCTCTTGTAGTGCTACCGGGACTCGAACCCGAGTTTGCGGCGTGAGAGGCCGCCGTCCTAGACCGCTAGACGATAGCACCATAGTGGTCTCAAATGACGCTGCAAAGGTACAACCTATTTTTTGTTTCCACAATAGTTCCAGAAAATAATTCGCAAAATAATGCAAAATCGCGTATAAGTACTATGACTATCAGTTACTTATATAGGAATCGCTTGATGCTTCTCTTAGGTGTCTTCTCAAACTCTTTCTCCATCATCTCGAGTTTGCTTACCTTACTATAGGAAGGCAGCATCTCATTGAGTTTCTTGAGGTTATCTTTCATTATCTCAAGCAGACTGCGTTCACCTTTCTCCGTATCGCCATCCTTGGAGTAATCAGGGAAGACCAACCCGTAGAGGCGCCCCTCGCGTTCCACCACGATAGACTCTACCACGCCCTCGAGGTTATTGAGTTTATCCTCAATCTCTTCGGGATAGATATTCTGGCCTGATGCGCCAAGGATCATGTTCTTGTTGCGTCCTTTGAGGAAGATATACCCTTTCTTATCAATGATACCGAGGTCGCCTGTCTTCATCCAACCATCATCGGTCATGACAGAACGGGTAGCCTCTTCGTTCTTGTAATAGCCCATCATGACATTAGCGCCACGAACATATATCTCGCCAATAGGATTGCCTTCTTCAATCGGCACTACCTTGGCCTCCATGTTCATGAGTATCTGTCCGCTCGATCGTGCGATGAACTTCTTTGGGCGTGTACCGCTGACGAGCGGTCCGCACTCGGTCATACCATATCCGATGGTGAGTGGGAAATGGATATCCATCAAGCAACGCTCCACTTCAGGATTGATGGCTGCACCGCCACAGAGGAAGTAACGCACATTGCCGCCAAAGGCTTTCATCAGTTTCTTGCGTACGGTGCGACGGATGAAAGGTGCGGTGAGGGGCATGTTCCACAGTTTGCGGATGATGGGTCGTTGCAGGATAGGTTGTATGCTTTTCTTGTACAGTTTCTCAATGACCAACGGTACGGTGATGATCATATACGGATGCACCTGCTGGAAGGCGTGCATGAGGGTGGTTGGCGTAGGCGATTTCTGCAGATAATAGACATGGCAGCCCGTAGCCAACTGCAGCAAGAAGTCCGCCAACTGCCCGTAAGCGTGTGCCAAAGGCAGCATCGACACCTCTTCTTCGCCATATTTGTTAGGGAGCACATACATGCCTTGCTCCACATTGTTACTCAAACTCCTATAACTAAGCATCACGCCTTTGGGTGCGCCCGTTGACCCTGAGGTATAGTTAATCAACGCAAGGTCATCGAGATTGTCGGTTGGGAAATGGAGATCCTCTTTGTGGTAGCCGTTCGGGTAGCGCGTAGCAAAGAGTTGCGCTGCGCGTTCGACAACATCGTTATATTCATCGTTTTGCGAATAGAGGATACTGAAGTCTTGCAGCGATATAACCACTTTGAGGTTGGTCATAGCCTCCGGATGGATAGTCTTCCACACATACGGTCCAACGAGCAGCACTTGTGCATCGGAGTGATTAACCAGTCCTTGTATATCTTCGCCTTTGAAGTCTTGCAGGATAGAGACCACCACGGCTTTGTAGGCAGCGATAGAGATGTATCCCAATGCCCAGTTGGCAGAGTTGCGCCCGCATATTGCTATCTTGTCGCCTCGTTGAATACCCAGTAGTTCATACAGCACATCGAGTTGTGCCACTTTGGCGGCAAACTCACCATAAGTATAACTGATATCGCCATCGAAGTTAGAGATGGCAGGTTTGTCCCACTGCGTGCGGAAGACATCGTTGAAGTATGCAAAATAGTGCTTCATAGGTCGAAATAAATTTTGGGACAAAGGTAGGGAGATTTTTTGGAACTAACAAGATGTGGATTTATGATGCCAGGGCAACCGCATCAAAATAAAAGGTCGTCTAATTATGACGAAGCCCTACCATACTACGATTGTGGAGACATGAAGCGAAGGCAGGTGCGAAGCACTGAGTCTGCCGGAGCGAGTAAAGTCCAGTGGACTGAACAAGAATACCGTATCGAGCCCTCGTGTCGTTCGGGTCGTAAGACCCGTTCGATCATACTGCGATTGTGGAGACGATGATTGTGGAGACGACACGCCCTCGTGTCGTTCGGGTCGCCAGACCCGTTTGACCATACTTCGCTGGGGACGCGGGCGCCTCGCCCGCGGAAAAGATGCTGCGATTGTGGAGACGATGATTGTGAAGACGACACGTCCTCGTGTCGTTCGAGCGGAACGCTCGATTGACCATAACAACGCTGGGGGCGCGGGCGCCTACGGGGTCCCCGCAAAGCCTGCTTTGTGGGATGTCTGACTCGCACGCGGTTTTATGGCAACAATACAATTCTGCAAACCATAGCGCCTTTTATATTATGATCAATTCGTTACAATACGCCGTAGGCGTCCGTTTAAGTCGTCCGTTTATAACTTTTTGATGCGGTTGCCCTGTTTGTGGTGACATGCTCGTGTTAAATCGTACTTCCCACGACAACCGCATCTTGTTAGAATCTTTTTCGTTTCGACTTATTTCGATGCGAGACGTATCACCTCTTTGGCAATGCGTTCTGCGGAGTTGCGTTGCGCGAGTGTGAGGATATTTTCGTGCAGCGTCTTGAGTCGTTCCTCGTTCTGAATAAGCGCCAAGGCGGTAGGCACAAGCATCTGCTGAGCCTCTACATCTTTCACAAGGATAGCCGCATCTTTGTTGACCAACGCCATCGCGTTATGCGTCTGATGGTCCTCTGCCACATTAGGTGAAGGCACCAAGATGGATGGCTTACCCAAAAGACACAACTCGCTTATGCTGCTGGCTCCTGCGCGGGAGATCACCACATCGGCGATTGCGTAGGCAAGGTCCATACGGCTCAAGAAATCGGTGCACAACAACCAATCGCCTTGCACAGCCTCAGCGGCTGCTTTACATTTGGGGTAATAGGTCTTACCCGTCTGCCAAATCACTTGTATATCGGCTTTCTGCAGTTGCGGCAGGGCTGCGATGATGCTCTCGTTGATGGTGCGAGCACCGAGGCTACCGCCGATGATAAGGAGTGTCTTCTTATCGGTGCGAAGATGGAAATGCTCGGCCGCTTCTTCGCGACTACCGCCTTCGAGGTTCTGCCGCACAGGGTTACCCGTAAGGATGATCTTC
Organism: uncultured Clostridium sp.; assembly: GCA_963651555.1. Taxonomy (GTDB): domain Bacteria; phylum Bacteroidota; class Bacteroidia; order Bacteroidales; family Paludibacteraceae; genus Colicola. The sequence goes on from CAVJQD010000005.1 coordinate 14,296, forward strand.
TCGTTCGGGAAGAAACGTTCCATACCTTCGTAGGCTACGCAAATAACCGAGGCATCGTTGCGCAACATCTTATTGGTGACACCGGCAAAGCCGTTCTGCTCTTGCAGTAGGATAGGTATACCCATGCGTGCCGCCACTTTCATGGCTGCGCCACTGGCATAGCCGCCTACGCCCACGCCTGCGTCGGGACGGAACTCTTTGATGATCTTCTTGGCTTGACGCATACTCTTAAAGAGGTCGTACAAGACCGATATGTTACGAAACAGATGTTTGCGGTCGAAGCCTCGTACGGGCAAGCCCACAATGTCGTATCCGGCTTGTGGCACGCGTTCCATCTCCATGCGTCCGAGTGCTCCAACGAAAAGGATCTTACACTGAGGGTCTTCTTTACGAAGTGCGTTTGCAATACTGATAGCAGGGAAGATATGTCCTCCTGTGCCTCCCCCTGAAATGAGATAGTTCATAATACTTTTTTATTCTATAAGGTCGTTATTGCTTGAAGGGATGTCGTCGTCGAGTTCAATGACGGGCACATCCTCCTTGCTCTCTTGTATAACTTGTTTATCTTGCTCGGCGCGAATACGCTGTTCGCGGCAAACCGACATCATGATGCCAAAGTAAATCGATGTGATGACGATACTCGTTCCACCTTTCGATATCAACGGCAGCGGCTGTCCGGTAACGGGAAATGCTCCCACCGCCACCGCCATGGAGAGCAGCGCCTGCGAGGTGAGCATGAGTGCGAGTCCCATCACCATTAGGAGAGCCGAATAGTCGGCATACTTATTGGTAGCAATACATGCGCGTCCCAAGATACTGATGTACAAGAACATAAGCGCAGCCGCACCCACGATACCGGTCTCTTCGACAATGATAGCAAAGATGAAGTCCATATACGCCAACGGCAGTTTATTGCGCATCACAGAGTTGCCTGGCAGTACGCCTACGGGCGACTGTCCACCGCGCGCCACAGCTATCTCTGCCATGATCTCTTGATAGTTATCGTCGGTTACGGTAATGGTCTCACCATGTTTATTTGCAAAGAAATCATCCACACGGCCTACCCAAGTGGTGGCACGCGCAAAGGGTTGTGGTATCTCTTTGCCTTTTTCGATGAAGCCGTACTTCGCTATGAAGAAGCCACTGACAAGGCAGACTAATATTATGCCAGCGGTAGTAGCCACCCATTTTAGACGTACAGGCGACACAAAGAGAAGCAATAGCATCACAACGAAGATGAGTACCACCGAACTAAGGTTACCTGGCAAGATAGGTATACAAACCAAGACTGTCAGTCCCAAGACGATCCAGAAGTACTTTTTCTGGTCTTGCGCCGTCTTGATACGTCCCAAAAGGTCGGATGCGACAATGATAAGGGATAGTTTCGCAGCCTCCGAGGGTTGGAAAGAAATGGGACCCAGTCGAATCCAACGAACGACTCCATTGGCCCGTATTCCCAGTCCTGGCACATACATAAGGCATAAGCATGCGATACTGAAAACCAATCCTACATATCCCAATAAGCGTATAAACCACGAATCGAGAAACTGCACGATCCATGCGAAAACGAGTCCCAGTATCAAGAATCCGATATGCGAGAGGATTGGTTTATAGGTTCCCAAGCCTGCGGCAATCGACTTATTAATGAGCGTACTGCTGGCACTGAAGATGCTTATGACAGAGCATATCACAATAGCAATCAGTATGAACCAGAAGCCCACATCAATATACTTGATTTGGTCGCGGCTGAAGTTAGTGAACTTAATGGATGCCATTCGTTAGAGATTTTTTACCTCATTCATAAACTGTTCGCCACGGTCCTCATACGACTTGAATAGGTCGAAACTGGCGCAGCACGGCGAGAGCAACACAGTGTCGCCTGCGTGGGCTGCCTTATAGGCTTCTTGCACGGCCGTATGGATATTATCGGTGTCAATAATCTGCAAGCCCGAGTTATCGAAGTGCTCATGCAGTTTCTCGTTGTGCAGACCCATGAAGACAAGCGTATGGCACTTCTCGTGTACCAATTTGTCAATCTCTGAATAGTCGTTGCCTTTGTCTTTGCCACCAAGAATGAGCACGGTCGGTGTGGTCATGCTCTCAAGGGCATACCAGCAAGAGTTGACATTGGTAGCCTTCGAGTCGTTGATGAATCGCACATCGCGCACGGTTGCCACATACTGCAGTCGGTGCTCCACACCCTTAAACTGCATCAGCGATTCACGAATGACCTCGTTGCGGATATTCAATATCTGCGCAGCCAAACCGGCAGCCATCGAGTTGAGTTGGTTATGCTGACCTTTGAGCGACAGTTCCGATGCCTGCATGGCAAGAGCCACCGCGTTCGGTGCTTGCACAACGAACTGATTATCCTCCACATAAGCCACATTATGCTTACTGCTCATACCAAACGGATAGAGCGTAGCAGTAAGGTGGAGTTGCTGCAACTGTTTGTTGATGACGGGGTCTTCGCTCCAATAGATGAACGCATCCTCTTTGCGTTGGTTCTGCGTGATACGGAACTTGGCATCCACATACTTCTGGAAACAATAGTCGTAGCGATCAAGATGGTCCGGCGTGATATTCATCAAGATGGCTATATCGGCGCGGAAGTCATACATATTGTCCAGTTGGAACGACGACAGTTCTATCACATAGTAATCGTGATTCTCTTGTGCCACTTGCAATGCGAGGCTATTGCCTATGTTACCGGCAAGCCCCACGTTGAGTCCTGCTCGGCATAGGATATCGTAGATGAGACTCGTGGTCGTGGTCTTTCCATTGCTACCGGTGATGCAAATCATCTTGGCTTTTGTGTAGCGCGATGCGAACTCTATCTCCGAGAGGACAGGCGTGTGTTGCTGCGACAAAGCCTTGATTATCGGTGCCGTTAGAGGTATGCCAGGGCTCTTCACCACTTCCGTTGCATTGAGGATAAGCGACTCCGTATGATGTCCTTCCTCCCATGCAATATGGTGTTGGTCGAGCAATGCCTTATAGATAGGCTTTATCTGCCCGAAGTCGGATACAAACACATCGTATCCTTTCTGTTGCGCTAAGATAGCAGCGCCTGCTCCGCTCTCGCCGGCTCCAAGAACGACGAGACGAGGTTGTGTAAGGTTATCGGTCTTCATAATTATCTCATTTTGAGTGTTAAGATAGTCAATACGGCAAGGATAAGTGCCACAATCCAGAAGCGCACCACGATCTTATTCTCTGGGTGCGGTTGCAGTGGCTTTTGCCAAAGGGCTTGTATGCCGGCATTACCTGCTTTCTGAAAATGGTGGTGCAATGGCGTCATCTTAAAGATACGCATGCCCGTACCCGTGCGACGCTTCGTGTATTTGAAATAGGACGTCTGCATTATGACCGACAGACTCTCCACCAAGAACACGCCACAGAGGATAGGAAGTAGTAGTTCCTTATGCAGTATGACAGCCAATACACCAATGATACCTCCGATAGTGAGTGAACCCGTATCGCCCATGAATACTTGTGCGGGATAGGCATTAAACCACAAGAAACCGATCAGTGCACCGATAAAAGCACTCGAGAATACCACCATCTCGCCTATGCCTGGGATGTACATGATGTTTAGGAATGCCGCATAACGGATATTACCCGACACATACGCCAGTATACCCAACGCCACGCCTGCTATACCGCTTGTGCCCGCCGACAAGCCATCCAAACCATCGGTCAGGTTTGCGCCGTTCGACACCGCCGTGACGATAAAGATACATACCAAGATGAAGAATATCCATCCACAGGTCTGTTTCGCTTTGCCTGTCCATGAGAAGAGGTCGGCATAGTCGAAGTTATTGTTCTTCACAAAGGGAATAGTGGTCGAGGTCGACTTTTGGTCAATCTTCTCATAGTTGACGCTCTCGATATGATGCTCCACTCGTGTCTCGGCGTTCTCGCGTATGACAACGTCCGGTGCAAGCCACATGGTGAGTCCCAAGATAAGTCCTACGCCTACCTGTCCGAATATCTTAAACCGTCCATTGAGACCCTCTTTGTTGTGCTTAAACACTTTGATGTAGTCATCTATAAATCCCAACGCACCTAAGAGCAGCGTCGAGACGATAAGCAAAATGACATACACATTGGTTAGGTCACAGCACAAGAGGACTGGCAGCAAGATAGCGAGGATAATGATGATACCTCCCATGGTAGGTGTACCTTTCTTCTGCATCTGTCCTTCGAGCCCAAGGTCACGAATAGTCTCGCCTATCTGTTTCTTCTGCAGATATGCGATGATGCGCTTACCAAACAAGGTAGCCGTTAGCAAGGCGATGATAAACGCCAAACCCGAGCGGAAGGATATATATTGAAATATACCTGCGCCAGGAAAGTCGAATACTCGGTCGAGATAAGAGAATAGATGATATAACATAGGCTTAAATATATTGACGGATTACTTCATGGTCGTCAAAATGATGCTTGACGCCTTTTATTATCTGATAGTCTTCATGTCCTTTGCCAGCCACTAGGATGACATCGTCCTTCTGTGCCAAAGCACATGCAGTCTGAATAGCCGCATGACGGTCTTCTATCACCAAGGTATCGGTTCTCTCTGCCTCACTAAGTCCTGCCAACATATCTTGCAGAATGGCTGCAGGCTCCTCGTTGCGAGGATTGTCGGAGGTCAGAATAAGCCTACTCGACCCTTGCTTAGCGATATGCGCCATCATAGGGCGCTTGCCCGTATCGCGATTACCACCGCAACCCACCACCGTGATAAGGTGAGCCGACGGCTTGCGTATCTCGTTGATAGTGTTGATGACATTCTCCAACGCATCAGACGTATGCGCATAGTCCACAATAGCCGTCCATCCCTTCGGCGAATAGATAGTCTCAAATCGCCCATTAACAGGGTGAAGCGTACTGATAACGCACAGCACCTCATCGGCAGCGAAGCCAAGCGACACTGCTGTGGCATAGATGGCTAATATATTCGATACATTGAACCGACCCACTAACGGTACAAACACTTCCTGACGGTTGATGCTAAGCGACATCCCCTCGAAGCCTTCTTCTAATATCTGCGCCTGATAGTCGGCTATTGCCCGAGTGGAATAGGTCTTCACCTGCGCCGCTGTGTTCTGCGTCATCACAAGGCCGTTCTTGTCATCCTTATTGGTTACCGCAAAAGCCGTCTTCTTGAGGTTATCGAAGAACCGTTTCTTCGTGTCACGATAGTTATCGAAAGTCTTATGGAAGTCGATGTGGTCACGAGTCAAGTTAGTGAAGATGCCTCCGTCAAAGTCCAAGCCCTCAATACGGTCCTGAGCAATAGCGTGACTGCTTACCTCCATAAAAGCATACTCACAACCAGCGTCTACCATCCTCCGAAGCAACCCATTGAGTTCGAGTGCATCAGGTGTCGTATGCGTTGAAGGAACCATCTCCTCATCGATATAGTTGCAAACAGTAGAGAGCAGTCCTGCCTTCTTGCCGAATGCACGAGTCAATCGATAAAGGAGCGTGGCGATAGTGGTTTTGCCGTTCGTTCCCGTCACGCCCACAAGAGTGAGATGCTTCGATGGCTCACCGAACCAATGACTGGCCAATAACCCTAACGCCTTTGTCGATGACGGAACGATGATGCAACACTCCATCGGCACTTCAACAATATGCTCGCACACTACCGCTACCGCACCCGCCTCCAAGGCTTTGGCAATATAATCGTGTCCGTCAACCACTGTTCCACAAGTCGCAACGAACAACTGACCCTTCTCTATCAGTCGAGAATCGAACTGAATACCCGTTACCTCCACATCCATATCGCCTATCACAGAGATAGGTTGCAGACATGCTATAAGTTCCTTTAATTGCATATATTTATCTTTCGTTTTAGCGTTATCTATTTCCTTACGGTCTCAAGTCGAGATACACCACTCCACCTTTCACTACGGCAGAACCATTGGGTACACTCTGACTCACTACCTTACCCCTACCTTTGATACGCGCCACCATGCCCGTCTGCTCCATGGCATAAACGGCATCCTTTGCGCCCATGCCCACCACATTCGGCACAATGTTCGGTTTCACCGAGATAGCCTCTGCCTGATACGCCCCATTGACCTTAACCCACTCATCGTCAGTATATTCAATATTCACCTTCGTCCCTTTGGCGGCTTTGCGAATAGCCGACTGCTTACCTCGCTTAATCGATGGCAATAGCATTGAGTCGGGGTCGACATACTTAGTCTTAATAGAGATGTACCCTACATGAGCAATAGTCTTCTCTGCAATACTCCTCACCGAACCGCCGCAGTCACGCCCCGAATCCGTTCCATACTGCGCACGCTCCAAGATAAAGATGCATGTATATTGCGGTGCTTCCATCGGGAAATAGCCACAGAAGAGAAAACGGTGATTTCCCTTATCATAGTTACCTGCGTTCTGCAAACGAGCCGTACCCGTCTTACCTGCCACATGCACTATATCACTTTGCGCCTTCCTACGCCCAGAAGGGTCCACCGACGCCGTTCCATATTCGTTATCCCATACCACCGCTTCCAATCCCTTCTTCACATCGCGGAGAGTCGATTCCTTACAGATAGAAGAACGCACCACCGAGGTCTTGAATGTCTCAAGCGTCTCGCCGTCACGCTGTATCTCCTTCACAAGGAAAGGACGAATCATCTTTCCGTCATTCGCAATAGCATTGTAGAACATCAAGATCGCTATCGGAGGCAACTCCACCGAATAGCCAAACGCCATACGAGACAACGTCTCCTGGTCCTTGGGCACTTCGATAACGGGCTGGTTCGTTCCTGGTATCTCAAAGATGATACTATCGCGCACACCCATCTTGTCAAGCTTATCCACAAAACGACTCGCCTTTTGGTCGTAAGTCTCTGTCACTAACTTTGCCAAACCGATATTGCTCGATGCCGCAAACGCCTGCAACACCGTCGCCATCCCATGAGCGTGACTGTCCGTGATAGGTCGCTTCTGATCTTTATAGATCCACTTACCGTTCTCCAAATACAACGAGTCCTCCAAGTCAAACCTACCCTCGTCAAGCACCGCCATCAGCGAGAATGTCTTGAAGGTCGAACCTGGCTCAATACGGATCGTCGCGTAGTTCCTGTTCTCCACATACTCATCGTCAATACAAGCGATATTAGCAATCGCCTTCACCTCACCCGTCTTCACCTCCATCAAGATACAACAACCGTTGTCGGCATTGGTCTCCTTTATCTTATACAAGAGCTGACTCTCCACGATATCTTGCAAATCCGCATCGATAGTCGTTACGATGTCCAACCCATCCTCAGCCTCCGTGTTCGAAAGCACTTCCATACGACCGTCTATCATCTCCATCTGCTTATGACCATCCACACCATGCAACTGCGTCTCAAAAGCCTTCTCCAAGCCTGAATTACCCTTACCGTTACCGCCATAGATATTACCTATCGTGCGAGATGCCAACATCCCGTATGGCTTGATTCGACGATAATACTCTTCCTCTATCAATCCTCCTTTATACTTTCCCAAACGGTACAACGGCATCTGTTTTACCGCCTTCAGTTGCTGATAGGTTATCTGCTCTTTCGTCAACCGAAGCCGACTATTCTTCTTCTTATAAGCATTCACTATCAAATCCTTATACTCTCGCGCCGTACGATCTCCAATACACGCAGCCAATGCGATACTCAACGAATCAATGTTATCATAGAACAACTGACCCTTGTTCTTTTGCAGCGCAGGGATACTCGTATCCATATAGATACGGTACTTAGGCGAACTACCCGCCAACAGATTGCCGTTGCAGTCGTAGATGTTACCGCGGTTAGCCTCTATAACCTCATTGCGAGACGTCGTCCGCTGAGCAATAGCAATCAGTTGGTCACGGCGATGACTGTGCTGCGTATGGAAGATACTCACCAATACATAGATACCAAACGCCACCAAGATGAAAAAGATCACCCCGTAGCGAATAATTGTACTGCGTTTATTATCTTCCATAATTACTCTACTGCAATGGGTGGGTTATTCGACTCTTTCACTTTGCTATCCTCCGACTCCAACTTGTCTGCTATCGCCGAAGGCTTACTCATCTTCACATAATCTGCCGATAACTCCAACATCGTGAAACGTGCTTCCCGTAACTGTTTCTGCAGCCGCTTAATCTCTGCCTGCTGACCAGCCATACGAAAACCACATGCCACATACACAAAGACCCAAAAAGCAATCAACGCTATCAATGGCCATTGACGCCTGAACGCTTCCTTCGTGAACACATTACCCGAGAGGATCTCACGCGCCCACGAACTAACCTTATCCCACGACCAATTATAGCCGCGAGACCAGTCTTTGATCTTATCGAACAGATTTCTCATCCTTTCTTCTCCGCTATTCGCAACTTAGCACTACGCGACCTCGGATTACGCTCGACCTCCTCCTCACTCGCCATAATAGGCTTGTTATTCACCAAACGAAATGGGGTCAAGATATTCCCATAGAAGTCCTTCGTAATCTCACCCTCTATATTCCCCGACCGTAAGAAATTCTTGACCATCCTATCCTCAAGCGAATGGTAAGTCAATATGGCTATCCTACCACCTGGTCGCAAGAGTTCACGAGCCGACTCCAACATATCACGCAATGCACCCATCTCATCGTTCACCTCAATACGCAATGCTTGAAAAACCTTCGCCAACTCCTTTTTCTCTGTATCTCGACGAGTACAGCGACCCACCACCTCTGCCAACTCTTCCGTATGTAAGAACGGCTGCTTCTCTCGGCTTACTACTATCGCTTTCGCAAGCCAACGCGCTCCTTGCACCTCACCATACAAACGGAACAAACGCTCCAACTGCTCCTCACTGTATCCGTTCACAATATCTGCCGCCGTCGTCTTACCTTGCTGATTCATACGCATATCCAACGGTCCCTCCAAGCGAAAAGAGAAACCCCTTTCCGCACTGTCAAAGTGATGGAAAGATACCCCCAAGTCGCCTACAAGCCCATCAATCGCTGTCACACCATAATAATGTAAGAACTGTCTGATATAGCGGAAGTTACTGTGTACAAACTGAAACCGCTCATCCTCCAACCGATTGGCGTAAGCATCCTCATCTTGGTCAAAACCAAAAAGCCGACCCTCCGCACCCAATGCCTGCATAATAAGCCTCGAATGTCCACCCCCACCAAAAGTCACATCCACATACACCCCATCAGGACGTATATTCAGACCCTCAATGGTCTCTGCTGCCAACGCAGGGATATGATATGGCATCACCGACTCACTCATCATTATCTTGTTTATGCGCCATACGCTGACGCAACTGCGATGCGAAATCACTCGGTGCCAACAGACTCTCCTCGAATGTCTTCTTATCCCATATAGCAAACCGATTCATCATACCCACTATAAGCAGATCCGACTCAGCACCAATCTGTTGCAAATCCCTACGCGATAACAACACACGCCCCTGACTGTCCATCTCGAGAAATTCCGCCTCCGACACAAACTGCATCAGCAACATCTGATCCTTCGGGTCCCACTCATCCAAGGTACTACTCAGTTGCTCCACACGTTCATTCCACACTTTCTCAGGATAAAACACCAAACAAGCATTGTCCGTATCACGACGCATCACAACACGCTCCGAGCCCCATTCAGCCAATATCTTGCGATAAGACGCCGGGATAAAAAAACGTCCCTTGCTGTCCAATCGCACTCCAATATTTCCAATAAACGTCGTCATAACGCTTCTTTCTTATTTCATTTTCTTATTCTCTATCTATCAATCTCGAAACCTCTATCTTACAATTACCAAACCCCTATCTACCAATTACCAAACCCCTATCTATCAATCACGAAACCTCTATCTTACAATTACCAAACCCCTATCTACCAATTACCAAACCTCTATCTTACAATTACCAAACCCCTATCTACCAATTACCAAACCTCAATCTCCAATTACCAAACCCCTATCTACCAATTACCAAACCTCCATCCTCCAACTACCAAACCTCCATCTTCCAATTACCAAACCTCTATCTTACTATTACCAAACCTCCATCTTCCAATTACCAAACCTCTATCTTACTATTACCAAACCTCCATCTTCCAATTACCAAACCTCTATCTTACTATTACCAAACCTCCATCTTCCAATTACCAAACCTCTATCTTACTATTACCAAACCTCCATCTTCCAATTACCAAACCTCTATCTTACTATTACCAAACCTCCATCTTCCAATTACCAAACCTCCATCTTCCAACTACCAAACCCCTATCATCCATTTTCGCAATTTCAACATATCGTATTCGTGATTGCTATATATAGTTTTCTTAATTTCTATTAATAGTTGTTTTGTTCATATTCAATCACTTACATAACACCTTCTACACTTCCTCGTATTCAATCAACAACTTCCGCAACTATTCAATTTACTCAACTCAAACCCCTTTTCTACTCATCCCGACCCAACTTTCCACCCATCTCAACCCTCCGTTCCACCCATTTCAACCCCTTTTCCCACTCATCTCAACCCTCCGTTCCGCCCATCTCAATCCCTTTTCCCACTCATCTCAACCATCCGTTCCACCCATCTCAACCCCTTTTCCAACTCATCTCAACCCTCCATTTCGCCCATCTCTATCCACCTTTTATCCATCGCTGCAAAGATAAGCAAAACAATCCATACTTCCCCACTTTTCCCCACAAAAAAGTTTTCAACATACTTCTTACATAGTTATGAACAATTTCTCAATAACATAAATCACTATCCCATAGCATATTAAACAACTTATCAACAACAAACCTACCCCGTGGGGAATTATTCGCTGTCAATAAGAAAAACATACCGAATAATCCCCATTCCCTTCCCCCACCACCCCACAATCACTCCCCCACCACTCCACAACCAGCCCCCCGACCAGTCCACAACCAGTCCATAACCAATCCCCGATCAGTAGTCCATCAGTCTATGAACAGTCTATGATCAGTAGCCCATCAGTACCTACCATCACCCAACGATTACCGAACGATCACCTTACCATCACCCACCCACTTCCAAATTTCCACCCACACCATCACCCACCCATCTCCAAATCTAAAAGACATCGCCTTCATATCTTAAAGAAACATGTCAAGAAACAGTCTCGACCCCATGTAGGAGTTTTATCGAAGGGATATCGAAGGGATAACGTAGGGATAGACTAAAAATCCAGTACCATCACCCCACCACCAAAACACCCAAATCGACCCATTTTCCACACAAAACCATTAACATTCACCATCAAAATCTTAACACCAAAACCGCCACAAAAACCTCAACGTCCCTCATCCCGCCCCCTCAACACGAAACAAAAAATAAACCAACTAAACAACGCGTAACCCCAAAACGTATAAACTCCTAAACCAATAAACCAAATTCAACCATAAACTCATAAACTCATAAACTCATAAACCATAAACTACTATTTTGCTATTCCACAAATAATCCGTACCTTTGCACGAATACTAAAACAATATACGCAATGAAAAGAATAATACCCTTTCTAACCACACTCTTAGTAACCATTATCATGATCTCTGCAGGTAATAAACCTCTGACAATCTACATGATAGGCGACTCCACCATGGCAGACCGAGAAGACACTACCATCACCCCAGAACGAGGATGGGGACAAGTATTCCCGACCTTCCTAAGCAGCGATGTCATCGTCAAGAACTACGCAAAGAACGGACGCAGCACACGATCCTTCATCGCAGAAGGTCGATGGGACGAGGCTATCGCACAAGTACAACGAGGCGACATCGTCTTCATACAGTTCGGACACAACGACACTAAAAAGACCGACTCCACAAGATACACATCCATCGACGACTACGAGAAAAACCTTAGCCGAATGATACGCGATGTGAAGAAGAAAAAAGCCACACCTATTCTCTGTACGCCTATCGCAAGACGCTACTTCTCTAAGGAGACAGGCGAGTTAGTCAACCGACATGGTGGATATGTCGACGCAGCACGACGAGTAGCACAAGGCGAGAAAGTGACGATGATTGACATGAACCAACTCACCTCAAACTGGCTATCTAACATCGGAGACACAGCCTCCATACCCTACTTCTGCCACATCCCTGCAGGTGTATATAGCAAGTACCCCAACGGTAAGATCGACAATACACACCTCTCCCTGCAAGGCGCTTTGCATGTAGCACAACTCGCAGCAGAAGAGATTAAGAACCAAAATATCAAAGGGTTATCCGATAAGATCGTCCTCGACCGCAATGAGGTCATCTACACCACATACATAAAGAAAATCGGAGATAAATAAAGCAACGCGACAACAAACAAAGCAATACCGGCAACGAACAAATGAAGAAACTTCTGACAGCAAGCCTTATCAGCCTCAGCACCTTCGCTGCAGCGCAGGCGCAGACAGATCATATCGAACAAGTACCTTTCGGTGACTTTGAGCAATGGACCGTCCGATACATCGAAGAATCCGGCATCATCGGAGGCAAGACAAAGACCCTATACGCCATCAATAAGACCGACACCATTCGAGAAAACAGTCCCTTTATCTACGAAGGCGTCTACGCCAAAGGACACAACCCATGGAGCGTCAGCAACGCCTACGCCAAGGTCAGCGGAATAGAGAAAGCCAGCGGAACAGTGCGACCCGAGAAAAGAGGCAACAGCACCTGCTGCCGAATGGATGTAATGCTCGAACAAGTCGTTGTCTTCGGTTTCATCGACATCAAAGTACTCGTCAACGGAACCATATTCACCGGTAAGACCATCGAACCTATACGATCAGCCAAAGACCCATATAGCAACATCGACTTCGGAATACCCTTTACACGTAAGCCTAAGGCACTCATAGTGGACTACAAAGCCATCATCTCCGACGAACAAACAGTCACCTATGCTAAAGGTTTCGGAAAACCGAAGAAGATCGAAGGACACGACGAAGCCGAGATGTATGTCCTTCTCCAAAAACGATGGGAAGACACAGATGGCAATATACATGCCAAACGCATCGGCACTGCTGCACACCGTGTTACCAAGACGCAATCCACATGGGTGAACAACTTTGAGATACCCGTACACTACGGCGACATCAGCCACGAGTCCTACTTCAAGTCATACATGGGCTTCAATAAACCCTACCGAGCACTCAACTCCAAAGGTAAGATGGTACCCATACAAGAAGAAGGATGGGGCAGTGCCGATGACCAACCTACACATATCATCATCATACTCACCTCCGGATGCTACGAAGCCTTCGTCGGACACGCAGGCAATGCCCTCTGGGTTGATAATGTAAGACTGAAATTCTAACATAAAACAATGCTAACATACATATTCATAGGCATATTAGGAGCAGCAACACTACTCGAGATCACCTACTATTTGGTCTACCTCGACGCTGTCAACCGGCGTATACGGCGGTCCAAAAAGACGGTCATACCCGTACCCAAACACTATCCTATGGTCTCCGTCATCATCTGCGCACGGAACGAAGCCGACAACCTACGCGAGTTTCTACCAAAGGTACTCACACAGAAATACCCTAACTACGAAGTCATTGTCGTTGACGATGAGAGCCAAGACGATACCCGACTCGTCATCGAACAGTACCAACAACAATACCCTAACCTGCGCACAACCTTCGTGCCACACGAGGCACGCATTCGGTCATCCAAGAAACTGGCACTCACGCTCGCTGCCAAAGCCGCAAAAGGCGAATACCTACTCCTCACCGATGCCGACTGCTACCCCGACAGCGACCAGTGGATACGCAAGATGCAACATGGTTTCGACAACGGAGCAGAAGTGGTACTCGGATATGGTGCCTACATCCAGACCAAAGGACTACTCAACCGACTCATTCAATACGACACTCTATTCTCTGCCATGCAGTATCTCGGTATGGCACTCATGGGACATCCTTACATGGGCGTCGGACGAAACCTAGCATACACCAAGGAACTATTCTTCCGAGAGAAAGGTTTTGCTGGACTCCTCGGAACACGAGCAGGCGACGACGATCTCTTCGTCAATAAGGTAGCCCATCGTGGCAATACCAATATCGTAGTCACTACCGGCAGCGAGACTCGCTCCGTGCCTAAGCATACATTCAGCGAATGGATCTTGCAGAAAAGACGACACCTTAGCGTATCGCCACAATATGCTACCAGCACCAAGTGGCTACTCACCGCCGAACCTACCCTTAGAGGACTGTTCTACTTGATGATCATCATCGTCTGCCTACAACCCTACTGGTGGTGTTGGTGCGCGGCCGCAGGATGTTTCTTACTCAGGTATCTGACCCAACTACTCGTCATCAACCCTGCCGCTAAACACTTCAAACAACGCCGCTTCTGGCTCGCATTCATTGCGTTCGACATATTTCTACCGGTCAATAGCCTCATCCTAATGACCCACAACGCAATACATAAGAAACAACTACAACAATGGTAAAAATAAGATAAACAATCTATAACTATGGAACAAGAACTGAAAATCAACCTGCCACCCGAATTGGCAGATGGCACCTACGCCAACCTTGCTATCATTGCACACTCGTCCGACGAGTTCGTCATCGACTTCATACGAGTCGTACCCCAAGTGCAATCGCCTAAGGTACAATCACGCGTCATTCTCACACCCAACAACGCAAAGAAACTACTCTCTGCCTTACAAGAGAACATACGCAAGTACGAACAACAATATGGCAAGATCGACGATAAAGCCACCCGTCACTCCAACGATATACCACTATCCTTTGGCGGTGGCGAAGCCTAATCGTTACGTCCTCCAACCAACCCCGTAAGTTTATTGTTAATTATTTATATATCATGAAAACTTTCCCAGCATCCCAACTTATCATCAATGAGGATGGTAGCGCATTCCATCTACATCTGCGCCCAGAGTTCTTAGCCGATAAGATCATACTCGTCGGCGACCAAGACCGTGTTAATATGGTAGCATCCTTCTTCGACGAAGGAAGCATCGAATGCGATGTACAAAGCCGTGAGTTCCACACCATCACAGGTAAGTACCACGGCAAACGCATCTCCTGTATCTCTACCGGTATCGGTACCGACAACTGCGACATTGTCATGAACGAGATCGATGCTCTCGCTAATATCGACTTCAATACACGAACAGAGAAACCCGTAAAACGCCAACTCGAGATAGTACGAGTCGGCACATGCGGAGGTATGCAAGAGGATATTCCCCTCGGCACTTTCCTCGTGAGCCAAAAGTCTATCGGCTTCGATGGCGTACTCGCTTTCTACAAAGACCGAGATAAGATATCCGACCTAGGCTTCGAGAAGGCTCTCGTCGACTTCATACACTACCCAGCCAAGGCCGCCGTTCCCTATGTCGTAGCGGCTAACTCAGAACTCGTTGACCGCATCGCAAAAGACGATATGATGCGTGGATGCACCATCGCAGCCAACGGCTTCTATGGACCACAAGGACGTATACTCCGTGTCGACATCGCCGTGCCCGATATCAATGAACGCATTACCGACTTCCGATACCAAGGACAACGCATCACGAACTACGAGATGGAGGGTTCTTGTATCGCCGGACTCGCTCTGCACATGGGACATAAAGCCATGACCGTCTGCTGTGTTATCGCACAACGAAAAGTTGAAGCCGCTAACACCGACTATAAGCCACGCATCAAACAACTCGTACAAACCGTCCTCGAACGAATATAAGTCAACAATGATAAAACAAAACATACTATGCGCAGACTCTTTGTTTATGCCATCGTAGGTGCTACCGCACTACTATGCGCCTCCTGCCAAAAGAAAGAACAACAACCTCAATTCAATTACAACGTGGATAAGTTCTATGATCTTGAGATCCTTCGATACCAAGTACCTGGGTTCGAAGACCTCACACTCAACCAAAAGATTCTTGCATACTACCTTTCCGAAGCAGCGCTGCAAGGACGAGACATCCTCTACGACCAGAATGGTAAGTATAACCTACGCATTCGCCGTACCCTCGAGGACCTCTATCTCAACTACACCGGCGACAAGACACAGGAGCAGTTTCTGCTCTTCGAGAAGTATCTCAAACGGGTATGGTTCTCCAATGGTATCTACCACCACTACTCCGAAGACAAGTTCCTACCCGAGTTCACACAAGAGTGGTTCAATACCGCATGTAAAGAGTCGAATGTAGTATGCCCACCCGAGATCATACCCGTCATGTTCGACCCTACTGTGCTACCCAAACGCACCAACCAAGCAGCCGGACAAGACCTCGTACTTACCTCTGCCGGTAACTACTATGAAGGCGTCACACAAGTCGAAGCAGAAGCCTACTATGCTGCCAACAAAGATAACTCTCCCGAACCTATATGGGTCGGGCTCAATGCCAAACTCGTGAAAGAAGATGGGCAGATCGTTGAGAAGACCTATCGCGTAGGCGGTCTCTATGGCGAAGCTCTCTCAAAGGTAGTCTACTACCTCGAGAAAGCACTTCCTTATGCCGAGAATGAACAGCAGAAAGAAGTGATTGAGAAACTCATCGACTTCAATCGCACAGGCGACCTGCATACCTTCAACGACTATTGCATTGCTTGGGTACGAGACCTCAATAGCCGTATCGATTTCGTCAACGGATTCACAGAGACCTATTCCGATCCTCTCGGCATAACGGGAGCGTGGGAGTCAATGGTCAACTTCAAAGACCTAGAGGCTACCAAGCGTACCACTATCATATCCGAGAACGCACAGTGGTTTGAGGATAACTCTACCACAGACAAGCGCTTCAAAAAGGAAGAGGTAAAAGGCGTCAGCGCTAAGGTTATCACTGCCGTCATTCTCGCAGGCGACTGTTATCCCTCTACGCCTATTGGTATCAACCTCCCCAATGCCAACTGGATACGCAAAGAATACGGCTCTAAGTCCGTCACCATCGATAATCTTATGCATGCCTACAACGAAGCGGCAAAGGGTAACGGCTTCAACGAAGAGTTCATGATCGACGATGCCATACGCCAACAATACGACCAATATGGCGCTACATGTGGCGACCTACACACCGACCTACACGAGTGCGTCGGACACGGTTCGGGCAAACTCCTTCCTGGCGTCAGCAAAGATGCCCTCAAGGAACACGCCTCCACCATCGAAGAAGCCCGAGCCGACCTCTTTGGGTTGTATTATATGGCTGACCCGAAACTTGTGGAACTGGGACTATTGCCCAACAACGATGCCTATAAGTGCTACTACTATCAGCAGATGATGAACGGTCTTATGACCCAACTTGTCCGCATCGAGCCAGGTAAGGACATCGAAGAAGCACACATGCGTAACCGACAACTCATTGCACAATGGGTCCTCCAACACGCATCCAACAACGAAGTAGCTATCATCGTTCGAGATAGCAAGCACTATCTCCAGATAAACGACTATGATGGCGTACGCCGGCTCTATGGTGAACTCCTCGCAGAGATACAGCGTATCACCTCCGAAGGTGACTATCCGGCCGCCAAAGAGATGGTCGAGACCTATGCAGTCAAGGTCGACCCTACCCTGCACAACGAGATACTACAACGCTATGCAAAACTCGACCTTGCTCCATACAAAGGCTTCATCAACCCTGTCTATACGCCTGTCTATGACGCCAATGGCAATATAACCGACGTCAAGATCGACTATACCGAGGGCTATATCGAGCAACACTTGCGCTACTCTCGCAACTACTCATGGCTACCCGATATCAACAAATAAACAAACTAACCGAGTCACCACTCGCTTGTTAATTATCACCCTTCCCATATCGAAGTCCATTGCGAACCGTCTCCTCGTAAGGTCAGCCCTGCGAGGAGACCTCTTATCGCTGCCAACGAACAACCTACCCGAGGATGTCCAAGTGCTCTACAACGCCCTTGCTCACCCTACCGATCAGATTAATATAGGCAACTGTGGCACGGCTATGCGCTTTCTCACGGCCTATCTTGCACAGAAAGAAGGTACTACCACCCTCCTCAATGGCAACAACCGTATGCGGCAACGCCCTATCGGAGTCCTCGTTGATGCCCTACGTCTGATGGGTGCCGACATCGCCTATCTCCAACAAGAAGGCTACCCTCCTCTGCGTATAAGCGGACGCCGACTGCATGGCACCACCATCCATATCCCAAGCGTCGAGAGTACACAGTTCATATCTGCTCTACTCTTGATAAGTGACTGCCTCGACGGTACACTAACAATCCAAACCGACATCCGCTCGCCCTACATAACCATGACCCAACGAGTGCTACAAGGCAACGTCACCATGGAATATGACTGGTCCTCTGCTGCCTTCTGGTACGAGTACATTGCCCTCCACCCTCAGGCGACCATCCTTCTACAAGGACTCTCCCTCCACACTATCCAAGGCGATGCCATTGTGGCACAACACTTTGAGTCGCTCGGAGTAACCTCCACCGAGACCCCACAAGGCGTCCTCCTTTCACACAACCATGTCCCTCTGCCACGCACTCTTACCATTGACTTTACAGCATGCCCCGACCTCTATCCCGCTCTCTATGTGACAACGCTCCGGTTAGGTATCCAGCTGCATAGCCTGGGTACAGAGCGACTGCAATATAAAGAATCGGACCGTCTACAGGCGTTCACAGATCTTCATACCGATACCACTTTCTACCCTTCCCAACACGACCACCGTGTGGCAATGGCACTACTATCTGCCGATATCTTGACCGACGACCTCGCTTGCATCGTCAAGTCCTATCCCATATTCTACCCACAGTTATGCGAATTGAAGTCATCATACCACGCAAAGGAATAAACGATGATGGGCTGGGCAAGAAGCACGCCCTACATAAACTCATCGCTGCCTCAACAGCCGACTTCGTTTGGCTGCACGATGATGATATCATACCACCGGCTCTCAACGACGAACTGCTATCCCCACTCCTATCCAACACCGACCTACTCATACTACCCCTTCGTATGGAGTCCAACCATCCCCGACCCTCACTACTCGAACGCCTACAGATAGCCGAGTATGCCGCTATTCAGCAACTCACCATAGCCTCAGCCCAACAAGGTCATCCCGTGATGTGTAGCGGAGCGAACCTCATCGTACGCCGTGACCGATGGATAGAGTCCTACCTTGACCTCCACAACGATATCCCAAGCGGCGACGATATGTTCCTTCTCGAGTCCTTCAAGCGCCGCCACCTACGCATCTCCGTTGCCGATACCCCTGCTCTCACCGCCATTGTCCGACCCATCACCTCGTGGCGACAGTTCCTCCACCAACGCATGCGCTGGGCAGGCAAAGCGCCTCATTATACCGACTCCGACATCATCCGCTGCGGTGCACTTATCGCCTCGGCCAATATCCTACAACTCATCTGTCCCCCTATACTACTCATTAAGTTCCCTATCGAATACCGACTCATAAGACAAAGAGACCCCCACGTCTCCTTCTTCATAGCGCTACTATTAGAACTGCTCTACCCATTCTACATGCTCCTCTCCCTCATCGGCGGTCTCTTTCGCAAACAATGGTAAGGCAATATCAAATCAATGTATCTTTTGTCCATTTTCTGTAATTTTCAACAGTGCAAAAAGAGCATCTTTGTCCTTTTCTCTATTTTTCGTGAGCACGAAGTGCGAGCAGGAAACCAAAACCAACACACCGCAACCAAGCAAAGAACAAACAAAAAGAGCCGCAGCAAGACGCCACAGCTCTAAAACAAACAACGCATCAAGCGCCGTCACTCAGTAAAACAACTGTTAATAGTCTTACTCAGCCTCTTGCTCAGCAGGAGCCTCCTCACCAAAACCTTGTGCGGGTGCGGCTGCTTCCGCTGCCTCTTGCACTTGCTCCGAGATAGCCGACTTGTTGGTTGCCTCTACCGTTGAACCTCTGTGTACACCTACAGCAAAGACAGAGAGCACGGCAATGATTGCAATAAGCGACCAAGTAGCCTTCTCAAGGAAGTCTGTTGTCTTGCGGACACCCATCACTTGGTTGCCGCTTCCGAAACCTGCGGCCAATCCTCCACCTTTCGAGTTCTGTACCAACACCAAAAGGGTGATCAAGATGGCTGCAATGACGATAAGAATAGTCAGTAATGTATACATATATACTCAGTATTAATTATTTATCTATCTGTTATCCTCCTCACTTGCTCCCTGCTCCGCTTGCAAAACGACGGCTTTTTCGAGGAAAGCAATTTGGTCTGCAAAGTAACTACTTTTTTTTGGACTGTGCAAATGCAATACGCGTAATATTTCTAAAGCACCCTGATAATCGTGTTTTTGGATGCATTCACGAGCCCTTTCCTCACTCATCTCAGGCTCCGCCTTTGCATCTTTCTCCTTCTGCACCACCGGTGTCCTTTGCGACTGCTGCAGATATGCCATGCGTGCCTGTTGGAACTTAAGTGCCAAGTCATGGAACGACTCACCCGTCTGCTCTGCTTTGGCTTGCAACTGCTCTATGAAAGAGAAATAGTCACTACCCGTACCCCCTACCTGTCGTATAACCTCCTTCGGGTGAAGCAAAAAGTACAACTGCTCATTGCTATGCGCATAGAGCACCGTCTTAGGCAACTCGGCATTGTAGTTCGTATTGTGCGACCGATGAAACGCTTTGAGGAGTAATATCCTGGCACTACTGCAATACGGTGCATAGCGCAACAACGCCTGCAAGTCGTCTATCGCTCCCTCATCCACCGTCTCAGGACTCTCCAACAATGATAGATACTCCTCCAATGTCATCGTCTTACCACTTCGCTACCGTGTCGTTGTAGATATAATCGGCTATCTGCTGGATCATTACCGTGCACAACTCGTCCTGCACATCGTTCAGCATCTTCGACGAATCGAACGTTTGATACGCAGAATAGGTCTTCTCAAAGCTCTCCTCTGGGTTGACGTTATTCGTGAAACGCACACGCACAGTCATAGTCAACTTCGTCTCTGCCGCATAAGAATCGGCTGCGATAGCCAATGGCGTCAACTGATAATCGGTTATCTCACCCTCCAACTCGAGGTCGCCACCCTTACGCAGTATCTGCAGACGCGTCTGCTTAGTGAACACATCGCGTATCCCTTCCGTCAAGTCACTCGCTAAAGTAGGATTGACCAACGCTGCCTGATTAGGAAAATCGGCAATCGAGATCGAATGCGTCTTGCTATAGTCGATACTCGCTCCGTTGAACTTATAAGTGATGGTGCAACCTGCCAACAATAAGGATAGCAATACCCCTACCGATGCTACACTCAGCACACCCCGTAGTTGTCGTATCATAGATTGTATTCTTTTAGTTTCCTATACAGTGTCCGCTCCGACATACCTATCTCCTTACAGGCTGCCTTACGACTACCATGGTTGCGTTGTAAGGCGCGCCGGATAGTATCTTTCTCCATCTGTTGCATCTGCGTCAAGCCTTCATCCTCCGCACGAACCTCCTCCACGGGCTGATACTGGTCCTCAACAATCCTTTCACTCGACTTCTGCAGTATCGGTGCTACACTCGTGTTCTGCACTACCAACGCACCGCTATTCACCTGCTGACCCACTGCCTGCTCCTCTTGTTTCAACTGCGACACCTCATGCTTGAGATCGTCCAACTCCTTCTTCATGTTAAAGAGCAACTTATACAACATCTCACGCTCTGCAGCGAAACTGTCATTACCGCTCCCCGCAGGCTGCACCATAGGAGTCCTACCTATCTCATCCTCAGGCAGATACTGTTGGAGCACACTCGCCGGTATCTCACGCCGCTGTTCCAATACGCATATCTGCTCGGCTATGTTCTTCAACTGACGGATGTTACCACGGAAATAATAGTTCTTCAATAACTGCTTCGCATCGTCAGTCAAGCGCAACGAAGGCATACGGTAATGCTCCGTGCAGTCGGCAGCAAACTTGCGAAACAACAAAGGGATATCCTCCTTACGCTCACGCAATGGCGGCACATGGATACTGATGGTCGAAAGACGATAAAACAAGTCCTCACGGAAACGCCCTGCGGCAATAGCATCCTGCATATTCACATTCGTAGCGGCCACTACTCGTACATCCGTCTTCTGCGGTTGCGATGAACCGACGCGGATAAACTCACCCGTCTCCAATACACGCAGCAACCTCACCTGTGTCTCGAGCGGCAACTCGCCTACCTCGTCCAAAAAGATCGTACCACCATTGGCTTCCTCGAAGTAACCTTTGTGATCGTTCACTGCTCCCGTAAACGAACCCTTCACGTGACCAAACAACTCGCTATCTATCGTCCCATTGGGAATAGCACCGCAGTTGATGGCTATATATCGTTGATGCTTGCGAGCACTGAACTGATGGATGATCTTAGGGAAATGCTCCTTACCTACACCGCTCTCGCCTACAATAAGGACCGAGTAGTCTGTCGGCGCAACAAGATAAGCACGCTCTATGGCTCGGTTCAGACTATCGTCGTTACCGATAATACCAAACTGCATTTTGATGTCTTGAAGTTCATCTTGTGACAACATAGTATATAGAGTTTAAGTCGTTCGTTATTAAGTTGATGTTATAACTATCTTTAGGTTGAGGTCGTACCTATATTGAGTTGATATTGTATTTATATTAAGTTGATGTTGTATCTATTTTAAGCCGCAAAGGTAAGAATAAAAAACGAAATCCCCTAATTGCAACAACAATCAGCCAACAAAAAGACAACCAAATCTAAAATTCAGGAAAAACACCCCTCAATCAAATCTAAAAGCCAATATCTCTAATCTAAAAGAAATATATCACAAACCTCTATTGGAAAAATGATGCAACTTTATCGAAGGGATATCGAAGGGATATCGAAGGGATAGGCGACCCTCACGCTACCTACACAGTACCCAAAAAACACCCCAAAAAGGCCATTTTCTACACAAAACCGTTAATAAATACCAGCCAAACATTAACACCCACCCCGCCCTATAATAAAGTAATGAGTCCTCTACCACAGCATCCGTATATCCTTCCGCACCGCAGTCCGCAGTCCTTCAACCCGCACTGCAGTCTGACATC
Source organism: uncultured Clostridium sp. (assembly GCA_963651555.1). Lineage (GTDB taxonomy): Bacteria > Bacteroidota > Bacteroidia > Bacteroidales > Paludibacteraceae > Colicola. The sequence continues at coordinate 37,339 of CAVJQD010000005.1, forward strand.
TTTTTCTATCAATCCGTTGCAGACATCAGTACAACACACCCCAATATCGTCACAATAATAAAAGGTCACTTAGTCTAATTTCTCTATTTTTCTTGCACGCAGTGCAAAGGAAACCATGCCCACGCAGTGTAAAGGCAACAAAAAACACAGAGGAAACAAAGGAAACAAGGAGAAAATCAATTTCTCCAAACAATCCCCCGTTTAGCAATACGGAACATAGCACCAAACTGATTACCGAACTGCGTACCGAAGTCACCAGCCAACGAGAGCGACATCTCTAGTCCCCACAGTCTATCGAATCGTTTTGTCACCTCGAGCAGTACCGCCGTGTTATCCGTCTCGAGGGGTGCGCTATACGATCCATAGTTACGTGTATACGATGCCATCAAGCGATAACGCCAACCATATATATCCCCTGTAAAACCAGCATAGTGTGTCTTCACACGGTTATTGACCGTCTGCGTCGAACCCGACTCATTATAGAGCGGACTCGTGATATAGGGAGTACCAATGGTGCGCATGAAATAGTTCCACCCGTTCTGATAGATCGAGTTGGTGAAATAAGAGTCGTTACCGCCATAGACGAACCCATCTCGGTCATGATAAGGACCCGATTGGTCGGTAGTGTTCAAGAATTCATAAGTGAACCCATTGATATAGGGCCACGCACTCTGCGAGATATGCAGACCCCATAGACCATCGGGTCGATTCATCGTTTGTGAGATAAAACGCACTGGTCCATCCTCAAAGATAGCCTGCCAATAAGCCGTTGCCTTCCACTCCTCACCTTTGATATCGACAGAGAGTATCTGCCACCCAATATGATTACCTTGTGCATTGATCTGGTCGTTTGCCATCGTACCGCCTGACTTAGCCATGATAGCATGTCCATAGTCCTTCCAAGTGTTGCCCAAGTCGCCATACACAGGCGAATACCCACCCCATTGTGCCACATGGTGGAACTCATACGATACATTGATAGGCAGATTACCCAACACACGCGCACCGGCATAAGCATGATGCAAGTAACTCTTGCTCACATACACATTATCCACAAACCAACCATGTGTGAAGCCGCCCTTTATCTCCACAAAACCATACAGACCAGGCACTGCTGTATATTGGTCAATACCTATTGTGACACGAGGGATCGGATGCGCATTCGTAGAGAATAGCATACCGCCCGTCGAGAGCATCGGGTCTTGCGGACCTAAGAGATAAGGCGTGATACCGGCTGTGATGTCAAACACATAGAGCCGAACATGTGCATAGAGTTGATTGAAATAGCCCGTCACCGGATGTTTCTGCTGTTGCCACTTATCATCAATACGCCCCGAGAACTCCACGGCAAAGTCGTAATCAAACCACCGATGCGGACGAGTCGCACGTTTACCGAAATAGACCGACAAGTTACCAGAGAAAGGCTCTTGTGATATATCGCCATTGCGGTTCGACTGGATAAAGAATGGTGCATACTGCCCCGTAGAGGCCACTGCCGATACAGCAAAGCCATACTCAATGGTATCACGCTCCGCATCAGGGTCGTCCATCGGTAAAGGCCAGAAGTCCCACGCACGAACACTGAGGCTACTAAGGCAGAGTAAGAATACTATCAATAGTCTATTCTTCATACCGGTATAAGTTACTCATCACGCGTCCATCGCGTGTCTCGCCGCCACCCACATACACCTTCTCGCCTATAGTGAAAGCATACGGTTCGATGACACCCCCATAAGGTAACTTCACGCAATACTCCCAAGTACCTGTCGCAGTCGAATAGCGCAGTACATCGTCGTAGTACTCCAAGGTTGTCATTGTGCCACCAAAGCGTTGTCCGCCAAAGAGATAGACATGCGTACTATTACCCGCAGCAGCGGCACTATCACGCCCTTTCTCAGGCAACACCGTCAGCCGAACAAACCGACTCTGTGTGGGGATATATTCATACCACTGATTCGAACTCTCCGTTGTGAACCCAGTACCCATGAAGTAACGGTCACCCGCTTGTGCACCTACGGGTGCAAACACCGCCGTTGGGATACTCAGTTTCGAGATGCTTTGTTGCACCCAAGTAGAGTCTTTGAGGCTATAAGTAAACATCTTGCGAGTATGATTGCCATCATAACCAAAGCCGGTATAGACATGCTGCGAGCCGCAGAAACAGATGCAACCATCGGTCTCATGGTTCGGATAATCGGTCAACCTCTTCCACTCGTTGGTCTTAGGAACATACTGCCAGAAGTCCTGTAAGTAACATGAATCGACATACACATGCCCTTGCCAATAGCCCAGACCTATATACACCGTGTCGCGTATCACACACGCCACCGCATTCACGCGCGCCTTGAGAGGTGTTGCACCCAGATTGGTCCAACTGTCGTCCTTAGGGTTATACTTACATATAGTATTGAGATAAGTACCGTCTTGCGTTCTGCCTCCAAAGACATAGCCCTCTCCGTTGCACACAAAAGCCGTGGCGGCGGCACGCCCTTCAGGCATCGCCTCACACTCCGTCACTGCCACATCCGCACTGAGGATATAAGAACAGGAACAAAGAAAAAAAAGAGGTAGTATGTAGATCAGTCGTCTCACTTTGCGTCAATTGATGGTGTATCTGTCACTTTCGTTTTCTTCTTCAACACGAAGTCTCGCCCTAAGTAGTTCTTGCGCACCACAGGGTTATTGGCTAACTCCTCAGGCGTACCGTGGAAGAGTATCTTACCCTCAAAGAGCAGGTATGCACGGTCAGTAATCTGCAGCGTCTCGTCCACATTATGGTCAGTGATAAGGATACCGATGTTCTTATCTTTCAAGCTCCACACTACATCTTGTATCTCTTGCACGGCAATCGGGTCAACACCAGCAAAAGGTTCATCGAGCATCACGAAACGAGGCTCAATAGCCAGACAGCGTGCAATCTCCGTACGGCGGCGTTCGCCACCCGAGAGTCGGTCGCCAAGGTTCTTACGCACATGGTTGAGGTTGAACTCTTTGATGAGTTGCTCCAACTTCTCGTGCTGATACTCCTTGCTGAAGTTGGTCATCTCCAATACCGAGAGGATATTATCCTCCACAGTCATCTTACGGAACACACTCGCTTCCTGCGGCAAATAACCGATACCGCACTTAGCACGCTTGTACATAGGGTATTGCGTGATATTCTTATCGCTTAGGTAGATACTACCCGCGTTCGGAGTGATAAGCCCCGTAGTCATATAGAAAGTGGTGGTCTTGCCCGCACCATTAGGGCCCAGCAGACCCACTATCTCGCCTTGATGCAGTTCAATCGACACATCGTTCACCACGGTGCGCTTGCCATATCGCTTCACCAAATGCTCCGTTCGTAAAACAAGACTATCATCTTCCATAACTCAACTATATTAAAAACCTTCTAGTCCTTCTAGAACTTCAAAAAACTAACAACTCTCAACTGCTCTAAGCACTAAACACTAAACTCTAAACACTCAACTAATCTCCACTTCCACCGGACAATGGTCCGAGTGCACCGCATCATTCAGTATCTTTGCCCCTACGAGTCGACTGCGCAGCGGTTCCGACACCCAATGGTAGTCGATACGCCAACCCGCATTGCGGGAACGAGAGGCAAAACGGTAACTCCACCACGAGTATTTCTCTGCCGACTGGTCGAACACACGGAACGAATCGATCATACCCGACGCCTCCAAGCGGTCGAGCCACTCACGCTCTTCAGGCAAGAAACCCGACACACCCACCTGTCGCTCAGGGTGATTGATATCAATAGGTTTGTGGCAGATGTTGTAGTCGCCACAAACGACAATATTCGAACGCTCCATGCGCAACATATCGAGGTAGTGCATGAAATCCTCCAAGAACGCCATCTTGAAAGCCTGACGTTCATCGCCGGTCGTACCCGAAGGCACATACACGCACACCACCGTTATATCGCCGAAGTCGGCACGCAGCACACGCCCTTCCGCATCGTATCGCTCTATCCCCATACCCACTACCACACGGTCGGCGGTTTGTTTCGAAAAGATACCTACCCCACTATAACCCCGTTTCTGCGCCGAATGGATATAAGCATGATACCCCAACCTCTGGAAGGTGTCGGTATCAATCTGTTCGGGTTGTGCCTTACTCTCCTGAATACACAGAACATCTGGATTGGCAGTCGATAGCCAGTCCAGAAGCCCTTTGCTGATTGCAGCACGAATACCATTCAGGTTATAGGAGATAATCCTCATCGTACCGACACTTTCCGTGCACGTTTATTGGTGCAGACCACATAATAGCCTTGTGGCAGTTGCGTGATATTGGTCGTGCCCTGCAACTGTCCCATGATATTGTAGATGGCAACCACCTGCTCTTCCTCGTCGAAGATGTTCTCCGTAGCCAAGTCAAGCGAGTCGCCACCACCCATGAAGTCAAACACAATGATACTATCGCCTCCCTCAACGGCTATCTCCTTGATATTCGTAATAGGATATTTCTCATAAGGAGTATACGATGTCTCCCCATTCGGGAATAGGTCAGATTTCTTACCCTGCGAACCCTTAGGTGCATTACCATTAGCCTCAATAAGGTCAACTCCTTGCGCACTGGCGGTATTGTTGACTGTATTATTGTTCCATTTATAGTAACTATAACTAATCTTCGTAATCATCAGTCCGTGCCAAGGCAGATAGGTATCGTAACCTCTCCGCTGACGGTTCTCAAGCATGAAGAACTCTGCCGGTGTAGGGTTATTGCCCACCAAGTCATGTTCACCCGTGGAATCGATAAGACAAGCATTACGCGTCGAGTTGATATTATTCATCGTAACCGTCTGTGGCTTATTCAGCACGACCGGCTCAATCCAACCCATGAAGAAACGCTCATACGCCGAATAGGCAGGAGGTGTACGACCATTGTTGTTGTAAGGACCATAATCCATCACATCCCAACTACCCATCGTCTTATGCGTGAGGTTCTGATTACCCGTATAGTAGAGGTCAGGCAGACCAAGCACATGGCTGAACTCGTGGCAGAAAGTGCCGATACCAGCACGGTTCTTAGACAACCATGTCAGTTCCGATGCACAAGCATAAGTAGCCACCTTCTTACCGTCGAGCACAATGTTCTGCCGACCACTCACATCAGAAGAGTGAGGCCATATATTGTCCTCGTCGCCGCTCTCTGCTTCGCCGTAACCTGCATAGTAGAAGAATACAAAATCGACTTTGCCATCGCCGTCGTTGTCATATTGCGAGAAGTCCGCCCCTGCGTCATGTGCCAGTTCGCACGCCTCTTGTACCATCTCGTCAACATTAGCATCGGTAAGACTTCCATTGTTACCACCATAATACGCCATGCCATTGCTTACTGTCACCGGACCTACCACATCAAACTGAGGTTGGTATTGCCCAAACGACTGCTCCGAGAAATAGTCACGCACGCAGCCCGTCATGCCTCCGTATGAATAGTTCGAGTCGTTGAACATGGCGTCCATAGCCTCGTGAGTATTCTCTGCTTGGAAGGCAAGGTCGTTGAAGTTAACAAGAATGACTAATCCTCGTGGTGCGATATTGAGCGGTATCTCCTTGTTGGTCACATAGCGTCGGTCAGCCATACGGCGTGCTTGAATCTGTTCATCGGTCAATGCCTCAAGGGTGTCCAATCGCTTGTCGGCAGTGAGTTGCACCCAAGTGCCGTCCTCGGTCGTAAAATAGTGGAAATACTCGTCGCCGTGCAGATAGAGCGTGACCTTGCCGTCATCAGCGAGCGTCACCTCACGCGGTCCTTTGTACGCAGGCACTGCCATCATAACTACCGTAGCCGCAAGGCAGAGTGCACTGAGAATAGTCTTTTTCATTATTCGTATTGTTTATCTAATCATTCTTCTTAAGCGGATAGGGCTGCGAGATATGCCTCTTGATATAACGCCTCTCGCAGCAGGTCCGGTCCTGCTCATTGTGGGCTATGCGGCGTGTGACAACAACCGTGCCATCGCTTTTCTTCTTCGCATAACAATAGTAACCTTTGGCGTTTTCACGGATTAGATAACCATCGAGTGTCGTGGTACAGTGCCAATGCTCATCGCCATGCAGACGGATAACGAGCGTATCGCCATTAGGTTGCACCGTCTCGATGGGAGTACGGATTGCCGGTACTCGTTGCGGCTTACTCTGTGCTAAAACAAAACTTGTACCAAACAGCAGCGCTGCGCATAATAAGAACAGTTGTCTCTTCATTGTTTCTATCATTTATTTGCCCGTGACGGCATGTTTCACTTTCTTATATAGTTCGGAGGCAAACACGAAATCCTCCAGCGCCTTATTGTCCGCCGAGAATATCTCCGTGCGACTCCCTTGCCATTCCTTCTTACCACCGGCAAGGAACGTGATGTTATCACCAATCTCCATGATCGAGTTCATGTCGTGCGAATTGATGATCGTACAGATATTATATTCCTCCGTAATCTCTTTAATCAGCCGGTCAATCACCAGACTCGTCTTAGGATCGAGACCCGAGTTTGGCTCGTCGCAGAACAGATATCGAGGGTTCATCGCAATCGCGCGGGCGATAGCCACACGCTTCTGCATTCCGCCCGATATCTCCGACGGCATCAAGCCGTACGCACGAGGGTCAATGTTCACACGCTGCAAGCAGAACTTCGCCCGTTCCTCCTTCTCTTTATTGTTCATCTGCGAGAACATCTCAAGCGGATATAGCACATTCTCTATCACCGTCTGCGAATCGAACAGCGCCGCACCTTGGAACAACATACCCACTTCCCGACGCAGCAGCCGCACCTCCTTCTCCTTCATGTCCGGAAGGTTGCGACCGTCATACTCAATACGACCACTGTCCACCTTGTGCAACCCGATAACGCTCTTCATCAGCACCGTCTTGCCCGAGCCCGACTGACCGATAATCATATTCACCTTCCCGTCGTAAAAAGCAGTGTTGATATGGTCCAACACCAGCGCTCCATCAAACGACTTGCATACATCATTCACCTCAATCATATCAGTTCAGCATTAAGTTAGTCAATAACAGGTTGAAGAAAAGGATAAGGATACTGCTATTCACAACCGCATTCGTGCTCGCCTTACCTACCTCCAACGCACCTCCGTAGGCATAATACCCATAATACGACGCCACCGAGGTGATCAGAAAAGCAAACACCAACGACTTAATGATGGCATACCACACATAGAACGGTATGAACGCATACTGTATACCCACCAAGTAATCCGCCACTGTGATGACATCAGAAAACAACCCCACGCAGTAACCGCCTACCAGACCTACCGCCATCGAGATGACAACGAGGATAGGCATCATCACCACAAAGGCAATGATTTTAGGCAATATCAGGTAGTTAGCCGAGTTCACACCCATTATCTCCAGCGCATCGATCTGCTCCGTGATGCGCATCGTCCCTATCTCCGACGCAATGTTACTCCCAACCTTGCCCGCCAAGATAAGACACATGATGGTCGACGAAAACTCCAATAACAACGTATCACGCGTCACCAATCCCGTCGTATAGGTCGGCAATAGCGGATTCGATGTGTTCAACTTCGTCTGTATCGTCATGATTGCACCGATAAACACCGAGATGATTATCACAATAGGCAACGATTGAATGCCCTGTTTCTCAACCTCTTTCGAGAGTTGACGGAAGAACATACCCCACCGGTCCGGCACACGAAACACGCGCCCCATGAGCAGAGTGTACTCTCCAATATGCTGAAAAAACCGCTTCATCAATACTTTATTTAGTCCTTATTAAGTTCATTCCAAATCCTCACCCCACGCTCCATCAACTTCCACCCCACACTCGCCCTACTATCGCCCTATCCTCGCCCAATACTCAAACAACTTCCACCCCACTCTTTCCCGATTCCCGCCCCACACTCCACCCACTCTCAACCGACTCTCAACCCACACTATCCCCGCTTCCTCCCTATACTTTCCAAGCCAACACCCCATTCACTCGCCATCTCCCCAAGTCAAATCCCCTCCATAAGAGCCTCCCTATGCAAGATAATTACACGCTGCAAAGGTACGAATAATTGTCGTTATTGCAAACAACCCACCAACTTCCCCGCAATATCCCCTACAACAACCCCATTCCATCCCGACCCCAACCCAATCTCATCCCAATCTCCTTCCAACCCCATCCCGACCCCATCCCGACCCCATCCAAATCCCCTCCAAATCTCATCCAAACCCCCTCCAAATCCCCTCCCCCGCAATTCAGCCGCAAATCTCGAGCGTATAACCCTACCATATCCCTAGCACATCCCTAGCACTACCCTAGCACTACCCTACCACTCCCTTATCTTACCGCACTCTCTCCCCACTTTAATGAACTACTAGAACATCTAGTCCCTCGAGAACAGCCCCGCATGGGCGATCTATATCTTCTATGTTCAACTATATTCCACTAGAATCTACTAGATCCCACTATATTTCATTTTGATGATTGTGGAGACGACACGCCCTCGTGTCGTCCGAGCCGCAAGGCTCGATTTGGCA
>CAVJQD010000006.1:0-38080 GCA_963651555.1 uncultured Clostridium sp.
ACAACAAACCCATCGGAAGAATCAAATATGCTCTCCTTTAATTCCGCCAACGGGTATTTACTTTATTGTGGTTGCAAAGATAGGGAAATATTTGCGAACTAGCAAATATTTAGGTCTATAGGTCATTTTGGGTCTATAGGTCATTTTGCTGGCTGAAATTCTTGTATATTGCAGATTTATAGTAATTCTGCGGCATTCAAAATATCTAAAATGACCTATAGACCAAAAAATCAGTAAATCACGTCAAGTAATTTACTGATCTTCATCGATGTGTGGGCGTTTACGGATTCGAACCGCAGACCCTCTGCTTGTAAGGCAGATGCTCTAAACCAGCTGAGCTAAACGCCCTTTCGTTTCTCATTTGCGGTTGCAAAGGTACGGCGTTTTTCTTATTCCTGCAATACCTGAAGCAATTTTTTTTCAAAAAAAAGCGTTTTTCTTCCGCGCTATCACTTAACTCACTGTAATAGTGATCAATACTTTTTTCGTTCCTCTTTCTAATATGGCTCCAATCGTCTTATATTCTTCCTTGAATCCATCAAATTGCCCCCTAAATCAAGACTTGATAGAAATCCGAATCAATCTCTCATGCTAAATATCAGGTATATTTTTCGCATTATGATGCAAAATGTCAGGTGTACTTTTCGCATTATTCATATTCCCCAACAAAAGAAGATAGGTGGACGCAAACACTGCGGCCACCTATCCATAAGATTTTTGCATACAATAAACTAACTTTGAACGCTGCAAAGGTAGCCCATCCACATCATCCCCACAATCCCATAAATAGAGTATTTCTCCCTCTACCCATATCCCTACTTTTGGGTATCTATAGGTCCAATCTCGTTTATTCTCTTATGAGGTTTGTGTTGTGTTGGTTGATGCTAATACTTCTTAGTGGGTGGTGGGGTCGCAGGTGAGGTCGATGTTGAGTTTGCGGAAGACTTTCCGGTCGACATCGGATAGCATGACCGTGGAGTGCACCTTACATCCGGCAAGGAGAGGTAAGGCAGCAAGGGTCTTACGGCAATTATCGTCGTGCAAAGACAATACAGACAAGGCTATCAATACCTCATCGGTATGCAAACAGGGGTTCTTGCCTTTGAGATAGGCAATCTTGGTATGCTGGATAGGAGGTATCGTGTCTTGTGGGATAAGGTCAACGGAACGGTCAATCCCTGCAAGATACTTCGTGGCATTAAGTAAGAGGGCTGCCGAGGAACCGAGCAGGTCACTCTGGTGGGCGGTGATGATAGTGCCATCGGGTAGTTCGATAGCAGCAGAGGCAATGTCAAGCAACTGCTCTTTCTTTTCTTTGGCAGCAACGGTTACTCGCCTATAGGCGGTATTGATACCTACTTGCTTGAACAATAGGGCAATCTTTTGTACGGCTTGCTCTGTGCCTGTGCCGAGTGCTAACTCGTTGAGGGCAGCATAGTATCGACTGATAATCTCCTGCTTGGCGGCTTCGCAGCATACCTCATCGTCGGTGATGCAATAGCCTACCATGTTCACGCCCATGTCGGTGGGTGACTTGTAGGGGTTATAGCCATAGATACTGGTAAAGAGCGCATCTAAGACGGGGAAAATCTCGATATCCCTATTGTAGTTGATAGCCGTCTTACCATACGCCTCAAGGTGGAAGGGGTCAATCATATTGACATCGTTGAGGTCGGCTGTGGCTGCTTCATAAGCAAGGTTGACTGGGTGCTTGAGAGGGAGATTCCATACGGGGAAAGTCTCAAACTTAGCATATCCGGCATCCCTGCCTCGGGTGTGCTCATTATATAACTGCGAGAGGCAAACCGCCATCTTACCGCTACCAGGTCCTGGGGCGGTTACTACTACCAACGGTCGATTGGTCTCGATATAATCGTTCTTGCCATATCCTTGTTCGGAGGCAATGAGGTCGATGTTGTGCGGGTAACCCTCGATGGTGTAATGGTAGTAGGTCTTTATCTTCTTGCGTTCCAACCGTTGGCGATAAGCATCAGCGGAGTGTTGTCCGTTGTAGTGCGTAATGACTACTGAGGAGACAAGGAAGCCACGTGCTGTGAGTTCGTCGTGAAGGCGCAGGACATCCTCATCGTAGGTGATGCCGAGGTCTTGGCGTATCTTGTTCTTTTCAATATCGAGTGCAGAGATGGCAATGACAATCTCGAGAGAGTCGCTTAGGCAAGTGAGCATGGCGAGTTTACTATCGGGTTTGAAGCCTGGTAGCACACGGCTGGCGTGGTAATCGTCAAAGAGTTTGCCTCCCATCTCGAGGTAAAGTTTGTTGCCGAGATGAGCGATGCGTTCCCGTATATGTTCCGATTGGATGCGGATATATTTGTCGTTGTCGAATCCTGTGACCATGTTGTTAGAATTTGCTGCAAAGATAGCGTTTCTTATGCGCTTTTGCAAGTGGATTTGGTAAAGAAAGAAAAAGTGTGTACTTTTGTGCGCGTTTTTAGTGTCAATTGTATGGCACTAGAATGTAAACATTTGTAGGTTTATAAACATTATGATTAAGATTACATTCCCCGATGGGAGCGTTCGTGAGTATGCGGAAGGCATAACCGGACTACAAGTGGCTGAGAATATCAGTCCTCGCTTAGCACAAGAGGTGCTAGCCGTAACAGTAAATGGTCAACAACAAGACCTGACTCTACCAATCGAATCCGATTGTACATTAGTTCTTCACAAGTGGGATGATGCGGAAGCCAAGCATGCATTTTGGCATACCTCGTCGCACCTTATGGCAGAGGCATTGCAAGAACTATTCCCTGGAATACAATTCGGTATTGGTCCTGCTATAGAGAACGGCTTCTACTATGATGTCTATCCAGCCGAGGGTACATCTATTAAGGAGTCGGACCTCGAGTTGATAGAGAAGAAGATGCAGGAGTTGGCACAGAAGAAAGAGCCACTCATCCGTAAGAGTATCTCGAAAGCAGATGCATTGAAGGAGTTTGCAGCAAAGGGTCAACACTATAAGTGCGAGTTGATAGAAGACTTGGAAGATGGTCATATCACTACTTATACACAGGGTAACTTCACGGACTTGTGCCGTGGTCCTCACTTGCCAAGCACCGAGCCTATCAAGGCAGTGAAGGTATTGTCGCTCTCGGCTGCATATTGGCGTGGCGATGAGAAGCGTCCTATGATGACTCGTATCTATGGTATCACTTTCCCGAAGAAGAAGATGCTCGATGAGTATCTCACCTTGCTGGAGGAAGCCAAGAAACGTGACCACCGTAAGATAGGTAAAGAGTTGGAACTGTTTATGTTCTCGGATATGGTAGGTAAAGGTCTGCCAATCTGGTTGCCTCGTGGTACAGCATTGCGTCTGCGTCTTGAGGATTTCCTTAAGAAGATACAAAAACGTTATGGTTATCAGCAGGTAATCACTCCTCATATCGGTAACAAACAACTGTATGTCACTTCCGGTCACTGGGATCACTATGGTAAGGACTCGTTCCAACCTATCACTACGCCGGAAGAGGGTGAGATATACTTACTGAAACCGATGAACTGTCCTCACCACTGTATGATTTACAAGAACTCGCCTCGTTCGTATAAGGACCTGCCATTGCGTATAGCAGAGTTTGGTACGGTCTATCGTTATGAACAGTCGGGTGAGTTGCACGGTCTTACTCGTGTTCGTTCGTTTACTCAGGACGATGCGCATATCTTCTGCCGTGCCGACCAAGTAAAGGACGAGTTCATCAAGGTAATGGAGATTATCGGAATTATCTTTAGGGCCCTTGACTTCAAGAACTTTGAGGCACAGATCTCTCTTCGTGACCCGAACAACCATGAGAAGTATGTTGGTTCAGACGAGGTATGGGAGAAGGCAGAGAATGCTATTATCGAGGCATGCCGTGAGAAAGGTATGGAGGCCACTGTAGAGTACGGTGAGGCTGCTTTCTATGGTCCTAAGTTGGACTTCATGGTGAAGGATGCTATCGGTCGTCGTTGGCAGTTGGGAACGATACAAGTGGATTATAACCTCCCAGAGCGATTCGGTTTGGAGTATGTAGGTGAGGACAATCAGAAGCATCGTCCTGTGATGATACACCGTGCGCCATTCGGTTCGATGGAGCGTTTCGTTGCCGTGCTGATAGAGCATACTGCTGGTAAGTTCCCATTGTGGTTGACACCTGATCAGGTTGTGGTATTGCCGGTATCGGAGAAGTCGAACGAGTACGCTTATCAAGTAAAGCAGATGCTTGAGGATAAGGATGTGCGTGTGATAGTAGATGACCGCAATGAGAAGATAGGTCGTAAGATTCGAGATAACGAGTTGAAGCGTATCCCTTATATGCTTATTGTGGGAGAGAAAGAAGCCGAACAAGGTTTGGTTAGCGTGCGTCAACAAGGCGCCGAGGAGAAAGGGCAGATGAAGGTAGAAGAGTTTGCTCGTTTCATCAATGACCAGGTTGCTCAGCAAATGAATGCGTTCTAATGCGTCGTCGCTATCTGGCAACACTAACAGAGTACAACCATCAACTCCGGTCGGGGTTGGTGGTTGAACTTGTTTATAGGGATGACGATTGGTTTATCTCGGATATCATCGATATGAGTACCTTGACCGTGGAGCCTGCAGGGACGGTCTATCTGCAGGGCACACTGCGCGGGGATGTGCGCGTGGGGGCGAGGGCAAGGCAGTTAACAATTAATAGGCTGGGGTGAGGAACCTTGGTGCTGGGAGTTACCGTGGGCATGGCGTCTGCGGGCTTTGGTGTGTCCTTTGGGGTAGGGTGCTTGATGGTGGTTTTTGGGTAAATTTTGAGTGGCTTGATGGTGGTTTTGGGGTGGCTCGAAAGTGGCTTGAAAGTAGGGAGAAAGTAGCATAAGGTAAGCTGTATCTACCGTGTATCTACCGTGTTTGTACCGTGTTTGTCTCGTAATATGCCGCTGACAACCTCGGGGCAGGGTGGGGATGAGGTGGGGCAAATTAGCCTACCCCTTGCCTCTTCATAAAAGGCGGGATGGAGACCTGCGGGTTCTCCTTAAAGGAAAGGGTGCTTGTCTGCGGGTTCTCCTTAAAGGAAAGGGTGCTTGTCTGCGGGTTCTCCTTAAAGGGGAGGGGGTAGAGGGGTGGTTTTTTGTGGCGGGTTTGGCGGGTGAAAGAATTATGATTATCTTTGCAGCGATTAAGGTAAGGGGCGATGTCGTGGCGGAAGTGAAGGGGAAGAGCGGGGTGATGGTTTTTGAGACCTTAGAAAGAATGTACCTTAAATACCGATAATTCACATTATTATGAGAGCTAATCTCAGTTCGCAAATATCGCTGACTCATATATCGAAGAAGCTGTATCAGACGGAGGACGTGCTTGAACAGTCCCGTCTGAGTCACTTGGAACTTTTGCGTACGCACATCTGTGCCAGTGCGCAGGAAGGTGCTAAGGTCGTTGCCGGACAGATTGCGGCGGTCATTTGGGAGAAGCAGGAACGCCACGAGCATGTTGTCTTGTCGCTTGAGGCGGGCAGGAGCATGGTTGATGTATTCGCTGAACTCGTGCGACTGCATAAGGAAGAGGGGCTGAGTTTTCGCAATGTGGTCCTATTCAACCTCTTTGAGTACTATCCGTTGACAGATAATCGACAGGGTTGCTTTGGACAATTGAATGCACAACTGCTTGACAAGGTGGATATTGCGCCGGGGCACGTGTTTACGATCGATGGTACACAGGAGGTGAGTGACATCTTGAAATCCTGCATGGATTATGAGCAGAAGTTGCAGGAGATGGGCGGGGTGGACTTGCAGTTGATCGATATTGGTCGTGGGGGGAGCGTAGGGCTCAACGAGGCGGGCGCGCCGTTTAATAGTCTGACTCGGCTTGTGATATTGGATAATAAGGCGAAGAACGACGCCGTGGACTTGTTTGGCTCGGTCGACCAAGTGCCGATGGGTGCAGTGACGATGGGGTTGGGTACGATACTTCGCGCGAAGCGTGTGGTGATGGTGGCGTGGGGCGAGGATATGTCGGCGCAGGTCTATGCCGCTGTCGAGAGGCAACATGATCGATCGTGTCCGGTATCTGCCTTACAGTTTCACCCGGATGCGGAGATGGTACTCGACTCGTCGGCGGCTGGGCAACTGACTCGACTCAAGTGCCCTTGGTTATTGACTTCCTGCGAGTGGGACGACCAACTGACTCGGCGGGCCATTGTGTGGCTGTGCCAGCAGACCGGTAAGCCGATTTTGAAACTGACGAACAAGGACTATATCGAGAACGGATTGGGCGAACTCGTCGCTTTGTATGGGTCGGCAGACGACTGCAATAGCAAGATATTCAACGACCTTCAGCGTACTATAACCGGTTGGCCTGGCGGGAAACCTAATACGGACGACGACAATAGACCCGAGCGTGCAACGCCGTTTCCTAAGAAAGTGATCATCTTCTCTCCGCATCCTGACGACGATGTCATCTCGATGGGAGGTACCTTTGCTCGGCTGGTCAAGCAGGGACATGATGTGCATGTCGCCTACGAGACGAGTGGTTGTATTGCTGTGCGCGATGATGTGGTCGTTCGTTTCTTGGATTCCGTGAAGGGCTTCGGGCAGATGCATGACCCAGAGAACAAGGTGATTGAGGAGAAGTGTGACGAGTATACCCATTATCTCCTCAATGAGAAAACGGGCGAACGGGACACAAGGGAGTTGCTTGATATCAAGGCACTTATACGACGATGCGAGGCTACGGCGGCATGCCGACATATTGGACTGCCTCTCTCGCATATCCATTTCTTGAACCTGCCGTTCTACGAGACGGGTACGATAAAGAAAAAGGACTTGTCGCAACGGGATGTCGACATTGTGAAGCAGGTGCTGATCGAGATTAAGCCTGACGAGATGTTCGTGGCAGGCGACTTGGCAGACCCGCACGGAACGCATAAGGTGTGCTTAGATGCGGTGTTGGCGGCTATCGACGAACTGAAAGACACCGAGGAATGGCTGCATAAGTGCCGTATATGGATGTATAGAGGTGTTTGGATGGAGTGGGATATCGACCTTATCGAGATGGCTGTGCCAATGTCGCCTGAGGAGTTGCGGTTCAAGCGCAATGCGATATTGAAACATCAGAGTCAGATGGAGTCGGCAATGTTTATGGGTGATGATGAGCGACCGTTCTGGCAGCGGGCAGAGGATAGAAACCGTGCTACGGCGGAACTGTATGCTCGGTTGGGACTGGCTAACTATGAGGCGATCGAGGCATTTGTGCAGTATCATGTCTTGTAAAGGCGGTAGAGTGTTTTCCTTGCCACTGTGTGGCAGAGAAATAAAAAGAACTCCTACTCGCTTCGCTCGAGAGAAATGAAAGAAATAAAGGAAATAGAAGCATAGTTGTTTGGCGATTGGACAATTGACGCTGTGCAATTATGCTAAGTGTTGGGTGAGATTGTGCCTATTAGTTGAACTTGAAATAATTATAAGAACAATGAAGAATATCAATTGCTTTATACCGTTCCAGAGCGAGGAACAGGTGAGACAGACGGTGGCTAACTTGCAGAAGCAAGAGTTGGTCAATGAGATACATTTCTTGCAAGGCGATATCCGCACGACAGCGAATATGCGTTTCATTGCCGAGCATGCCACAACGCCTTATACGCTTATCTATACGAAGTACACGACCCTGTCGTTTGTGCTGTTTGCCTTAGAGCGCATGGAGACATTGCTGGAGGATAGTTGGGCTGCAATGGTGTATTCGGACCACTTTAATCAGGTGGGCGATGAGCGCACGAATGCGCCTGTGATAGACTATCAGATGGGTGCGTTGCGTGACGACTTCGACTTTGGTTCGGTGCTGCTCTATCGCACGAGTGCACTCAAAGAGGCAGTGGCACGGATGGATAAGGAGTATCAGTTTGCGGGATTGTATGACCTGCGGCTGAAGGTGAGTCAACATGGGGCACTGGAGCATATCAATGAGTACCTATACTATGATGTGGAGTTGGATACCCGCAAGTCGGGCGAGAAGTTGTTCGACTATGTCGACCCCAAGAACAGAGGCGTACAGATTGAGATGGAGCAGGCTTGTACGCAGCACTTGAAAGATATAGGTGGTTATCTTGCACCGCATTTTAAGGACATCGACCTGCAAGGCGGTGGGTTTGAGTATGAGGCATCGGTGGTTATTCCTTGCAAGAACCGAGTTCGGACGATAGGTACGGCAATACGCAGTGCGCTGAATCAGAAGGTGAATAAGCCTTATAAGTACAATGTGATAGTGGTGGACGACAACTCGGAGGACGGCACGGTGGAGGTGATAAAAGAGATTGTGGCTGAAGGACATGATAACCTTGTGTATATTGCGCAGGACAAGAGTTGGCATGCGATAGGCGGCAACTGGAACATGGCGTTGCATCATCCTAAGTGTGGGCGATTTGCTATTCAGTTGGACTCCGACGATACCTATTCTGACGAACACACGGTGCAGAAGTTTATCGATGCTTTCCATGAACAGAACTGCGCCATGGTGGTGGGCACATACCGTATGACAGATTTCGATGGTAATATCCTGCCTCCTGATGTGATAGACCATAGAGAGTGGACGCCAGATAACGGTCGTAATAATGCTCTTCGTATCAATGGTTTGGGTGCACCTCGTGGGTTCTATACACCTTTGCTGCGGACTATCAATTTCCCGACAACCAAGTATGGCGAGGACTATGCCGTGGGCTTGCGTGTGAGTCGTGAGTATCAGATTGGTCGTATCTACGAGGTGGTGTATAACTGCCGTCGTTGGGACGATAACTCGGACGCCAACTGCGATACGGAGGCGATGAACCGCAATAACCTGTATAAGGATAGAATCCGTACATGGGAGTTGAAGGCGCGTATTGCGATGAATGCGGCACACTGATGATGCGTTTCTCGCCACAGTCTCCTTTGGAGAAGACACTACAACAGATGTTCGTTCGTGAGATGGAGTCTTGCGGACGAGCATCTGTTCATTATAAAGCCTTAGCGGCGGTGCAGAGTAAGCCTTGTTGGTGCGATGGACTGGACGCAGAAGTGCGCTTCAATCCGGCTCGTGTGCGGTCGGTGATGGCAGAGGTCGATGCAGAGAGCCTGCGGCAGAGAGCCTGTTTCTTGTGCCCTTCGGGACTGGAGAAGAATCAGCAGACGACAGACTGGCAGTCGCCTTTGCAGACAGGCGAGGCAGGACATTATTGCCTTCGGGTGAACCCTTATCCTATCTTTGAGGAACATTACACGTTCTCGGCAGCACGGCATGAACGGCAGGAGATATTGCCGCATATAGATGATATGTTCCTGTTGTGTAGTGCATTGCCGCATTATACCCTATTTTATAATGGACCTTCTTGTGGGGCTTCTGCGCCTGACCATTTCCATTTTCAAGCGATACCTTTTGGCGTGCTGCCGTTGCAACGGATGTGTGAGCGTGGAGAGGGATTGCAGTTGCTGCAAGCGACTGACGGCTGGCGGATGTATAGGGTGGAGCGATATGTGGGGTCGGCGTGTTGGATTGTTGGAAAAGCGTGGGAGACGGTGAAGGAACAGTTTGTGCAGTTGTATGAGAAAGCACCGCAGAGAGCCGACGAGTGGGAACCAAGGATGAATATCATTGCGTGGTATAGGGCTGAGGCTGAGGAGTATGCGGTGTTGGTTATCTTGCGGAGCGAGTCGAGACCGCAGTGTTTCTTTGCAGCAGATGAGGACCAGATACTTATCTCGCCGGCGTGTGTCGAGATGGCGGGTGTGGCGATTGTGACAGACAAGAGGAGTTTTCGGAGACTGACGCCAGAACGGTTGGAACGGATCATCAAGGAGGTGTCGTTGCCCCGAGAACAAACAAATAGGTTATTATGATACAACAAGAACAATCTACATTGCAGGTAGGAATATTATCGGGGGCAAGTATACGTTTTTGCCTTGAGACGGGTTATGTGTTTGATGGCACGTGCTATCAAGGCGAGCAATGTGTCACGATTGAGGCGGGTAAGATACGCTTTCATGACGGATTGTATGACGAATTGCTATTCACAGGGCTGGATGGTTGTTCCACCTTTTGTCTGCATGATGTGGTGATCGGTATTCATTTCCATTGGGAGCGCAAGGAGGACCAGCGGTTTGTGGGAGACTTGCGTATCATTGTGGAGGACGATCGGCTGACGGCGGTTAATGTGATTGGCGTGGAGGATTATCTGCAGAGTGTGATATCGAGTGAGATGAGTGCTCAGAGTCATCTGGAACTGCTGAAGGCGCATGCTGTCATCTCGAGAAGTTGGGTGCTTCGTCCTATCTTAAACCCTGATGATGCGACTTCTGCGTGTGTCGAAGATACGGAGATGAGACATATCCGTTGGTATGAGCGTGATGCGCATAAGCATTTCGATGTGTGTGCCGACGACCATTGTCAGCGTTATCAGGGTATCACAAGGCAGACGAGTGACCGAGTGGCTGAGGCTGTTCGTGCTACATGGGGCGAGGTATTGATGTATGAGGGTAAGATATGTGATGCTCGGTTCTATAAGTCGTGTGGCGGTGCAACGGAGCGTTTCGAGCATTGTTGGGCGGAGGTGAAGCATCCTTATCTGCGTCCGATACGCGATGCACGGTCGAGTGTCTTGCCCGATCTGACGCAGGAAGAGGAGGCAGAACGGTGGATAATGTCATCGCCAGAGGCGTTTTGTAACACAACGGATAGGCGTATCTTGTCGCAGGTGCTTAATGACTACGACCAAGAGACGCAGGACTTCTATCGGTGGCAGGTGCATTATGGCGTGGCGGAGTTGTCGGACTTGGCGCGTGAGCGGAGTGGTATTGACTTTGGCGAGATATACGATTTGCGACCTATGAAGCGTGGCGAGTCGGGACGCATCTATGAGTTGGAGATTTGCGGCAGTAAGCGTACGATGGTAGTCGGCAAAGAGTTGGAGATACGCAAGTGGTTGTCGCCTTCGCATTTGTATAGTTCGGCTTTTGTGGTGAAGAAAGAGAATGGCGGTTTCATTTTGTATGGCGCAGGTTGGGGACATGGCGCGGGACTATGCCAGATAGGTGCGGCTGTAATGGCAACGCAGGGGTATGGGTACCGTGAGATACTGGCGCACTATTTCCCATCGGCGGAAGTGAGGTGGATTGGACAAGTGGGCAAGTGACGATTGCGTGTGCTGTTTCCTTGCTGCGGTGCGGCAAAAAACGCCTACTCGCTGCGCTCGAGAGAAATAAATGAAACAAAAACACTGTGTTACTATAGATTGACAATCAGATGTTTATCTCCTGAATTTCTATAGTTATAGATGACTTTACTAACATTTTGTCTATAACTGTGGTTGCAAAACGGGCATTCTTGTATTATCTTTGCAGCAGAATAACTGTGGGTTTGGACAGTTTTGGGCATGAGAATAGCAATAAATGCACTTTTTTGAGTGCTGCATATCGTTTATAGTCAGTGCGATACGAACGTTTTGAGGACGCACGTCCTCATGGCTCGATTTTTTAGGGACGCGCGTCCTTGACAAATGGGCATTTGTGTATTATCTTTGTACCAGATTTGAGTTCGGAAAGAGGTCTGACAGTATCGTAATCACCTGCCAATAAGGTTTGTGAGATTTTGGACAATTGTTCCACAAACTTGTCCAAGTACGCCGAAAAATTTTTATCGGCTGCAAAACTTGTCTATTTGGCAAGAGTTTTGTACCTTTGCCACGTGTGAAAGAAGTATCACATAACTACTTAGAAATAAATATAATATCAATATGAGCACACTACAAGAACTGACCGACAAGATCTACGCAGAAGGCGTGGAGAAAGGTAATGCACAAGCGCAGCAGATTATCGACAATGCCAATGCAAAGGCTGCCGAGATTGTTGCTGCTGCCGAGAAAGAAGCGCAGGCAAAGATTGCCAATGCTGAAAAGAAAGCACAGGAGTTGGATAAGAACACCCGTGCCGAACTCAAACTTTTCGCCGAGCAGAGCGTCAATGCTCTCAAGACAGAGGTTACGAATCTGCTGACGGATAAGGTAGCAAGCGATAGCGTGAAGGCTGCTACGGCTGACCCGAAGTTCATGCAGTCTATCATTGCTAAGTTGGCACAAGAGATGGCTAAGGACGGCAATGTGACCATCGACGCTAAGGATGCCGAGGCACTGAAGGCTTATTTCGCTGCTAATGCCAAAGACCTGCTGAACAAGGGCGTCAAGATTGAGGAGGTGAAAGGTATCAAGACCGACTTCGCTATCGTGCCCGAGAAAGGTGGTTACAAACTGAACTTCGGCGACAAAGAGTTCGTGGAGTACTTCAAAGAGTTCCTTCGTCCGCAACTGATTGAACTGCTGTTCTAACCCTATAGAATCCATTGCTATGGGATACGAATGTTTATTAGCCAGTCTGCCCGAACTCAAAGCAGGTGCTAAAGCGCCTATCAAGACGGAGGTGCTGCTGCAGATGCTCGACGAGACGCTATCCGATAAGGACAAGCAACTGCTCGCCATGCTGCGCAAGACCAGTGACTCTGAGGAGATTACGGAACAGATAGCGCACTACGACGACACCATCATTGGTCAACCTTCGTGGTGGGAGGACGCTAAGCAGAACCTCTCGACGACCGACCTCCGCACGCAACTGCTGTACGAACAGGGGCTGCACTGCAAGAATAAGTTTGTTCGCGCCTGGTTTACCTACAATCAAGATATGAATAATGTGCTGGTGGCAGTCATCTGTCGCAAACATGGCTTTGATGTCCGCAAGATGATTGTCGGTAACAGCGAGGTGGCAAACATACTCCGTAAGAACCTGCCGCAGAAGGATTTCGGTATCGCTGCCGTCATGGATGATGTGCAAGATATCATGTCGCTTGTGGACATCGACAATCTGATGGAACGTGAGAAGCGTATGGACGCACTCCGTTTCCAGTGGCTCGATAATGCGACACGCTTCATTGACTTCTCGATAGAGAACGTGTTGGCATACTACCTGCAGACTGAGATGCTTAATCGATGGGAGGTGCTCACGGTAGAGCAGGGCGAGAAAGTGTTCCGTGAACTGGTGGCAGACATGAAGAAAGGTATCAACCTCTCGGATATCAAGTAGCAAACAACATAAACAACGCAAATAACAAACCTATATATGACAACAGGAAAAGTAAAAGGTATCATCTCGAACCTCGTAACCATCGAGGTGGATGGACCTGTCGCACAAAATGAGATCTGCTATATCACGCTTGGTGATACCAAACTGATGGCAGAGGTCATCAAAGTCATAGGCGCTAATGTCTATGCACAAGTCTTTGAGAGTACCCGTGGACTGAAAGTGGGTAACCTCGTGGAGTTCACCGGACACATGTTGGAGGTGACTCTCGGTCCAGGACTGCTCAGCCGTAACTATGATGGTCTGCAGAACGACCTTGACAAACTGACCGGTGTGTTCCTCAAACGTGGCGAGTATAACTACCCATTGGATAAGGAGAAACTGTGGCAGTTCACGCCGCTCGCTAAGGTAGGTGACAAGGTAGAGGCTGCTGCATGGCTTGGTGAGGTGGACGAGAACCACCAACCGCATAAGATTATGGTGCCGTTTGTTTTCGAGGGCACCTATACTATTAAGAGCATCGTGCCTGCAGGCGAGTATAAGATTCTTGACACTATCGCCGTATTGACCGATGCTGAGGGCAACGACCATGAGGTGACAATGGTGCAGAAGTGGCCGGTGAAAAAAGCCGTACTTGCTTATAAGAGCAAACCACGTCCATTCAAACTGCTGGAGACCGGTGTACGTACGATAGATACTGCTAACCCGATATGCGAAGGTGGTACAGGCTTTATCCCTGGTCCTTTCGGAACGGGTAAGACGGTGCTACAACACGCTATCTCGAAGCAAGCAGAAGCCGACATTGTGATTATCGCTGCCTGCGGTGAGCGTGCAAACGAGGTGGTGGAGACCTTTACCGAGTTCCCTGAACTGGAAGACCCACACACCGGACGCAAACTGATGGAACGTACTATCATCATCGCCAACACATCGAACATGCCTGTCGCATCGCGTGAGGCATCTGTCTATACTTCCATGACTATCGCCGAGTACTACCGCTCGATGGGACTGCGTGTCCTGCTGATGGCGGACTCTACGAGTCGTTGGGCACAAGCATTGCGTGAGCAGAGTAACCGTCTGGAGGAACTACCAGGACAGGACGCCTTCCCAATGGACTTGTCGGCTATCATTGGCGCTTTCTACGCACGTGCAGGATATGTGTATCTGAATAATGGTAAGACAGGTTCTGTTACCTTCCTAGGTACGGTATCGCCTGCCGGTGGTAACTTGAAAGAACCTGTTACGGAGGGTACGAAGAAAGTGGCGCGTTGCTTCTATGCTTTGGAGCAGAACCGTGCCGACCGTAAGCGTTATCCGGCTGTCAATCCTATTGAGTCATACTCCAAATATATTGAGTATCCTGAGTTCGAGGAGTATATCTCGAACCTGATTGACGATAAGTGGCTCGGCAAGGTCAACGATATGAAGACCTATCTGCAGCGTGGTAAAGAGATACAGGAACAGATCAACATCTTGGGTGATGATGGTGTGCCTGTTGATTATCATGAGGAGTTCTGGAAATCGGAGGTGATAGACTTCGTCATCCTGCAGCAAGATGCATTCGATAAGATCGATGCTGTCTGCCCATTGGAGCGCCAGCAGTATATGCTCAACTTGGTGATGGATATCTGCAAGCACGACTATGACTTCCAAAACTTCTTGGAGGTCAGTGAGTACTTCAAACGTGTCATCAACCTCTGCAAACAGATGAACTATAGCGAGTTCCACTCACCTGAATTCGAAGACTACCAAAATAAACTCAACACTCTCCTCGCTGAGAAACAAATAAAAGGATAAGGAATAGAAGGAACGAATGCTTTTTGAGGAAGATAAATATTTCGATTATAAGTTTCCTGAACCTCAGTATTTAGGAGCCAAGTTTGTGCATCGTTGTTGGATACGACAATTTATATCCAATGATGTTCGAACCGCCCTTGATGCTTTTAGTGGTTCACAATCCATCGCTTATATGTTTAAGCAATTGGGATTTAAGACTTATACCAATGACTTCCTCGCATTTAACCATCAAATTGGTCTATCGCTGGTAGAGAATAAGTGTTATACATTAGATGATGGGGACTTAAACATCCTATTTGCGCCAAATGCCAATCCCAAAGAGTATAACCTTTGTGAGACATTGTTTACCAATGTATTCTTTGAAAAGGCTGAGGCAGTATTTATAGATGCATTCCGTTCTAATGTATCTCATCTTGATAATATCTATAAACAAGCATTGGCTTTGGCTGTAATGAATCGTAGTCTAACTCGAAAAGTGACCATGGGGCATTTTGCTCATACGAAAGCTTTAGACTATGCTGCAGACCCAGAACGAGTGAAAAGAAATAGAAGTCTTGTGCGACCCATAAAGGATATATTTATGGAGTTACTGCAAGAATATAATGCTGCTGTTTTTGATAACCACCAAGATAACAAAAGTTTTAATACCAATATTATAGACTTATTGCCCACATTAAATGATGTAGATTTAGTGTACTTTGATCCTCCATATTGTGATAGCCATTCCGATTACCAAGGCTTTTATCATCTATTAGAAACCTATACTATATATTGGAAGGATAAAACCTTTGTGAATGGAGTAAAACGCTATGAACCACGTCGGTATAGTGGCTTCGAAAAGAAAACAGAGATAATACAATCTTTCGAGTCTCTGTTCCAAAATGCAGAACATATACCCTATTGGTTGCTAAGTTACAATGATCGTAGTTATCCTGATATAGATACATTGGTCGGTATGATTTCAAAATATCGAGATGTGTCTATTCATAAAAAAGAATATCGCAATGGTCGAGGAGGCAAAGGAAGTGTAGCTGGTAGTAGTGAGATTTTGTTAGTGTGTAACCCTAAATGATATTCATGATGAAAGAGTTTGACAAGTGGCAACGCCTACATCAAATATAAGGGGAATAAGTATTCGGCTAAAGCCGATATCTTGTTCGTAGTAAAGAAATAATTAGAATAGCAAAAATATGGCAAAAGCATTTCAAAAGATTTACACCGAGATTACGGCTATCACCAAAGCGACTTGCTCGCTGAAAGCCGAAGGAGTAGGTAACGATGAACTCGCTACTGTGAACGGTAAACTGGCTCAGGTCGTTAAGATTATGGGCGACGACGTAACTCTCCAGGTGTTCGAGGGTACAGAAGGTATCCCGACCAATGCCGAAGTGGTCTTCCTCGGCAAAGCACCGTCCCTGCGTGTCAGCGACCAACTGGCAGGACGTTTCTTCAACGCCTATGGCGAGCCTATTGACGGCGGACCTGCTGTCGAAGGTGAAGAGGTGGAGATAGGTGGTCCAAGTGTGAACCCTGTACGTCGTAAGCAACCGTCGGAACTGATTGCTACGGGTATCGCAGGTATCGACCTGAACAACACCCTTGTGTCCGGACAGAAGATACCTTTCTTCGCCGACCCTGACCAGCCGTACAACCAAGTGATGGCAAACGTAGCACTGCGCGCCGAAGCGGACAAGATCATCTTGGGCGGTATGGGACTGACCAACGACGACTACCTCTACTTCAAGAACGTGTTCTCCAACGCGGGCGTACTCGACCGTATCGTGTCCTTCGTCAACACCACCGAGAACCCGCCTGTAGAGCGTCTGCTTATCCCAGATATGGCACTGACTGCAGCCGAGTATTTCGCTGTGCAGAAGCACGAGAAAGTACTGGTACTGCTGACCGATATGACGCTCTATGCGGACGCCTTGGCTATCGTCAGCAACCGTATGGACCAGATTCCTTCGAAGGACTCAATGCCTGGTTCGCTCTATTCCGACCTTGCCAAGATTTACGAGAAAGCCGTACAGTTCCCAGAAGAGGCAGGCGGCGGTTCTATCACCATCATCGCAGTGACCACACTGTCGGGAGGTGATATCACCCACGCTATCCCTGATAACACTGGATACATCACCGAGGGTCAGTTGTACCTCCGCCGTGACTCTGACATAGGAAAAGTCATCATCGACCCATTCCGCTCGCTGTCACGTCTGAAACAGTTAGTTGCAGGTAAGAAGACTCGTGAGGACCATCCACAAGTGATGAACGCTGCCGTGCGTCTGTACGCCGATGCCGCTAATGCCAAGACCAAACAGGAGAACGGCTTCGACCTGACGGACTACGACGAGCGCTGCTTGGCTTTCGCAAAAGACTACTCGCGCGAGATATTGGCTATCGACGTGAATATCAACACCACCCAGATGCTCGATATAGCATGGTCACTCTTCGCTAAGTACTTCAAACCCGAAGAGGTCAACATCAAACAAGCACTCGTAGATAAATACTGGGTGAAAGGGTAGTTTACGTAGTTTGAGTTGTCTTCGTAAATAGTATAAAGTAACGAAAACAACGAGCGAAGCGAAATAACGAAAATAACTATAACATGGCGATATCATTTCAATATAATAAGACGTCGTTGCAGGGCTTGGAGAAAGACCTCAAGATGCGGCAACGTACTCTGCCAACGCTTCAAAGCAAGGAGTCTGCCCTCCGCATGGAAGTCAAGAAGGCAAAGGACGAGATAGCCGCATTGGACGAGGAGGTCGATCGCCGTATCAAGGACTACGACCAGATGCTCGCACTCTGGGGTGAGTTCGATACGAGCCTCATCCATGTGGACGATGTGCGCATGTCTATCAAGAAGATAGCCGGCGTACGCGTACCCGTGCTGGACGAGGTGGTCTATTCCACCAAAGAGTTCAGTCTCTTCTCCAGTCCTAAGTGGTTCGCCGATGGCTTTGAGCAACTCAAGGCTATCGCCGACGTAGGCATCCGGCAAGAGTTCGTGCGCCGCAAGGTGGAACTGCTCGACTATGCCCGCAAGAAGACAACCCAGAAAGTGAACCTCTTCGAGAAAGTGCAGATACCTGGTTATCAGGACGCTATACGCAAGATAAAACGCTTCATGGAAGACGAAGAGAACCTCTCTAAGTCCAGCCAGAAGATAGTCAAGTCGAAGCGTGAGGCAGAAGCACGTGCCGAAGAAGAGAACGCAAGAAAGGAGGCTGCCGTATGATTACCAAAATGAAGAAATACACCTTCTTGGTGTTCCATCGTGACTACGAGACCTTCCTCGAGCAACTGCGCACACTTGGCGTGGTACATGTCACCGAGAAAGCCTCGGGTCAAGCCGATGACAAGCAACTGCAGGAACTGCTGCAGAAGGCTGACTCGCTGCGCAAGACTATCGCCAACGGCGCGCCCGACCAACTGCTGCAAGAACGTACTAACCTCGAGCAACGCATCGCTGCCACCCAGAAAGAGGCATCGCGCATGCAAGTGTGGGGTGACTTCTCCCAACAGCGCATGCAGCAACTCCGTGATGCCGGCTACCAACTGCTTTTCTATACCTGCTCCAAGAAACAGTACCAAGCAGAGTGGGGTATCGAGATAACCACCATCGGCTCACTCACTTACTTCGTGCAAGTACTGAAAGAGGGTGATACCGTCGAACTGCCGGACGCATGCCAAGAGCAGACGCTCAACGAGAAGTCTTCTGCCGACTTGCAGAAGGATGTCGAGGCACTCAACGGATTACTTGTGGCGCAGAACACCCGCATCGACCTCTGGGCAAAGCAGAACATCCCTGTGCTGCAGCAGCAACTCAACGAGACCCTGCAACAGATCGACTGGCAGCGTGTGCACCTCAATACCGACACTCTCGCCGAGGGCAGCCTCAAACTGCTCGAAGGCTTCTGTCCTGTCGACAAGGTCGAAGCCCTCAACACTCTGTTGGAGCAACAACATATCTACTATCAGGCAGAAGACCCGACTGAGGAGGACAACACACCTATCAAGTTGCACAACAATCGCTTCACCAAGATGTTCGAGTGCCTTACAGGCATGTACGGCTGGCCTACCTACGGAGAGTTCGACCCAACGCCGATACTCGCACCGTTCTTCCTGCTGTTCTTCGCACTCTGTATGGGGGACGCAGGATATGGTATCTTGCTGATTATCATTGGTCAACTCATTGCTCACGACAAACTCAAGATACAGATGTTCGAAGGACTTGGACCTATCATCACCGCTCTCGGCGTAGGCACCATGGTCGTAGGTTTCTTCCTCGGCACATTCTTCGGCATCAGTCTGCCCGACGCATCGTGGGTACCGCAAGGTCTGAAAGACATCATGATAACGGGACAAGTCGAGGTCCTCGGCACGAAGTACGAGATACAGATGCTCCTTGCCCTCGCCATCGGTGTGTTCCATATATGCCTTGCCATGACGGTCAAAGCGCTCTGCTTCACCAAACGCTACGGCTTCAAGCAGACTGCCTCCACGTGGGGTTGGCTCTTGCTGATAGTCGGCGGCATTATCATTGCAGTTTTGATGTTGACGCATCTCTTCTCCGCAGAAGTGGCAGAGTGGGCATTCATCATCGTCGGTGCTATATCCGCCTTGGGTATATTCATATTCAACACCCCAGGTCGTAACCCACTGATAAACATCGGCGCAGGACTCTGGGACACCTACGGAATGGTGACAGGCGTGCTAAGCGATGTGCTCTCCTACATCCGACTCTATGCCCTCGGATTAGCAGGCGGAATGCTCGGCGCAGCGTTCAACGACTTAGCCATGTCGCTCACCGGCTCAATAGGCGGTTGGATAGGCTGCGTACTCATCCTCATCTTGGGACATATACTCAACCTCGCCCTCTCGTCGCTCGGTGCGTTCGTGCACCCATTGCGTCTAAGCTTCGTGGAGTACTTCAAAAACTGTGGCTACGAAGGCAAAGGTACACTCTATCAACCGTTTACTAATAAGAAATAATAACTAATTAAATACTAAAACAAACTATTATGAATGAAATTCTAGGTTATCTCGGTTGGGGTCTTATGTTGGCTCTCGCCGGTGTTGGTTCTGCTTACGGAACGACTATCGCAGGTAACGCTGCAGAAGGTGCGCTCAAGAAGAACAAAGACAAATCCAGCAGTTACATGATTCTGTCCGCCATCCCTGCTACGCAAGGTCTGTACGGCTTCGTGGCTTGGTTTATGTGGCTGAACAAAGGCATCGACCTCATCGCTGCTAACGGTCCAATGTGCTTTGCTATTGGTCTGTCTGTCGGCTTGGTATGCTTGCTCTCTGGTATCCGCCAAGGACAAGTCTGCGCGAATGGTATTGCAGGTATCGCTGCGGGCTATGATGTACAAGCCAACACCATGATCTATGCGGCTCTCCCTGAGTTCTACGCCATCCTTGCACTCGTCGCTGCCCTCATGGCACCTATAGCATAAGGTAGTTTGCGTAATATTTGTAGTTTACGTTATTGCTGTAGGCATCCTGCCTCCGTAAAACAGTAAACAACGAAGACAACGTCAACAACATACAAAGACTGCTTGACAATCTATTAGTTAAGCAGTCTTTGTTTCTCTGCCCTATAAATATTGGGTGCATGGAAGTCTTCACCCGTGGATAAGATGTAATGGATATGGAGACGACACGCCATCGTGTCGCCCAAACCGCAAGGCTCGAATGACCACACTCCGCCTGTTAATTGTTAACTGTTAATTGTTAATTAACTATCCGACATAATCCCACCGAGCAATTCTTTCAATTCTTCAGTGGTGACTTGCGACTTTACAGTAGAAACGGTCGTTGTTGGAGTCTCGGACGAAGTAATTACAGCCGTCGTTATAACCTGACTCTCAGTTACTTGCTCCTGTCTCGCTTGCGCATTGATCTGCTTTGCCAACTGCGCAATGACGAACCCTCGAAGGGTCGAATACCGTTTATTCGATGAACTCGGATGGCGACGAAAATAGTCCTTATGCTTATTGTATTGCTTCTGCCACTCAGCGCGCTGCGTTGGGTCTGCGAGAACGGTCTTAGATTGATTGACAGCCTCTGCGAAAGCATTGATAGTACGCTGTCTTTCAGGTGCTACCGGACCTGTATACGGGTGCTCAATGACGTACGCCTGCGTGCGTCCATTACGAGTACGAAGTACAATTTTACTGTTGCAAGATAAGCGACCAGAAATGCTCGCTATAGGTGGAATAAAACTTACTTTTGCCATAAATGTAGTGCTTAATGGTTAATTACGCTGCAAAGATAGAGACTATTTCCCAATCCCACAAGCAACATCCTACATTTTTTCGCACAACTACCATTGAACCAACCTAAAAATATCCAAAAAACAACCCAAACCCTGCCCAAACCCTGCCTCGCCCAAACCTAGAAACACCCCAAGCCCTGCACCAAACCTGCCTCGAAACCGCCTCGACCCTGCCCCGAGTCAGTCAGCGGCATCCGACGAACAAAATACTGTCAAAACACGGTTGATACACGGTACATACACTGTCCATTGTAAAGGGTATATACTACCTATAGAGCACCTATACACACCCTCTAACCCGCTTTGTAAGTAGAAGTAATAGACCACCCAAAAACAATATTTTAGTGCAACAAACAGAGTTGCATACAAACACTAGAAGCGTCCATTTACAACTTATACCGCACTCGTCCAGATAAAAAACGCCACACTCCTATGCATATCAAAAAAAATGTTGTATCTTTGCATGTCAATTAGAACAACGTGAATTCAACAAGCAAATGCAACATTATGTATTTTGTCCATAATAGCACTCGTGAGGTGTCTTAAACCCCAATCGTTCTCTTGGTCTATTGTTAATTTTTGTCTCATACTCGATTATTTGCTGTTGGGTTAAAGTCGAAAAATCAGTAGATTTAGGTATGTATTGCCGAATCAAACCATTGGCATTTTCTATAGCCCCTTTTTGCCATGAAGAATAGGGATCAGCAAAATATATAGCAGCTCCAATTTTCTTGCTAATCATCTCATGTTGAGCAAATTCAAGTCCGTTATCAGTTGTAATTGTTAGTACTTTTTCTTTGAATGGTGCTAATATCTCACATACCATTAGTGCCAATTCTTTAGGTTGTTTACCATACGGTAACAACCTCATTATTAGTAATCCTGTACTCCTTTCTACTAGGGTCACAATAGCACCATTATTACCTTTCCCCACGATAGTATCCATTTCCCAGTCGCCCTTTCTTTTTCCATCAGCCTCCTTGGGGCGTTCGTGTTAGGGACAGATGGTAGTGGTGCGGAGTCGTTGATAGTACACTCGGGTGCTGCACGTCAGCGCACAGCCGTAGGGGATATCTCTTTTGACGAGAGTGGCAATCCATCCTCACCTGATTATCTCTATATGAACGGAGCAGATGTGCTGGCGTTTACCTTAGAGCGTGTACCTGCCACGGTAGCGGAGGTGCTGAAGAATAACCATCTCGAAGCAGAACAGGTAGACAGATATGTGTTCCATCAAGCCAACTCTTATATGTTGGAGTTCTTACGGAAGAAGATGCATATCCCGCAAGAGAAGATGGTGTTGGACCTTTCTCAGGTGGGGAATACCGTGTCGTCTACTATACCTATTGCGCTGTACGATAGTGGGTTGTGCAATAAAGAGACCCAAGATATACATCATATTCTGCTGGCAGGATTTGGTGTCGGGTTTAGTTGGGGAGGAGTACTGCTTGAACGATAGATAGGGTTTGTTTATTCTGTGCCGAATCGTTGTAATAACAGCGGTTATTATGGTGTCGTAAAGTACTGTGTTTGAATATTCATAAGGCTTCAAACAGACATAAATTACCCCCACCACAAAAAAAGTGTACAGTTTATTTGTCCATTCAAGAAAATAAACGTATCTTTGTCCTGGATGAAACAATGAATAAGATACAGTGTAATAATGCTGATAGTCTGTTACTTACTAATAACAGGAGTCTTGTCCGAATAAGTATCATCCGAAAGAACAAGCAGTATTAACCTATAATATTCTACACTTTATGGCAGAAGAGAAACATCCATCCGCCGACAAACTAAAGGCGTTGCAACTTGCTATGGCGAAGATTGAGAAAGACCATGGCAAAGGTACTATCATGAAACTTGGTGATGACAAAGTAGACGATATACCAGTCATCTCTACCGGCTCCGTAGGACTTAACCTCGCATTAGGCGTAGGCGGTTATCCACGTGGTCGTGTGATTGAGATATATGGTCCAGAGTCTTCTGGTAAGACCACTCTCGCTATCCATGCTATTGCAGAGGCGCAGAAACAAGGTGGCATTGCTGCTATCATCGATGCAGAGCATGCCTTCGACCGTTTCTATGCAGAGAAACTGGGCGTGGATATTGATAACCTGCTTATCTCACAACCTGACTCGGGTGAACAAGCACTCGAGGTTGCCGATGAACTGATTCGTTCAAGTGCTATCGACCTTATTGTGATTGACTCTGTTGCTGCCCTTACTCCTAAGGCAGAGTTGGACGGTGACATGGGCGATAACAAAGTGGGACTCCAAGCACGCTTGATGTCACAAGCATTGCGTAAACTGACGGCTACTATCAATAAGACCAACACCTGCTGTATCTTCATTAACCAGTTGCGTGAGAAGATCGGTGTGATGTTCGGTAACCCCGAGACCACTACCGGTGGTAACGCCCTCAAGTTCTATGCCTCTGTCCGTCTGGATATACGCCGTATCTCACAGATTAAAGATGGCGACGAAGTGATTGGTAACCAGACTCGTGTTAAGGTTATCAAGAACAAAGTAGCACCTCCATTCCGTAAGGCTGAGTTTGATATCATGTTTGGAGAAGGTATCTCGAAAGTAGGTGAGATAGTCGACTTGGGTGTGGAGTACGATATCGTCAAGAAGAGCGGTTCTTGGTTCAGTTATGGCGATACGAAACTGGCACAAGGTCGTGATGCAGTAAAAGCATTGCTCAAAGATAATCCGGAACTCGCAGCCGAGATAGAGGGTAAGATTATGGCGGCTGTGAGGGAGAAGAAGGAAAAGTCCGAGCAGGTTAAAGAATGAACACTGTTCAACTGACACTCTCTCCTGCTGAGGCTGCTCAGCAGGACGCTATACTAAAGGCATTGGCAAGGCAATTGCGAGTGCCTTTAGCGTCTTTACACGGTTTTCGCTTCATCAAACAGAGCATTGATGCTCGTCAAAAGCAACTCAAGGTATTACTTACCGTCCAACCTTTCTTCTCCGAAGAAGAGAAGCAGTTACCCGCTTACGAGAAACCGCATTATCAAGATGTACACAATGCCAAGCGGCAAGTTATCATCGTGGGTGGTGGACCGGCTGGACTCTTTGCTGCCCTCACTCTTCTTGAGCATGGCGTTCGACCTATCATATTAGAGCGAGGCAAAGAGGTGTCTCAACGCAAGGTAGATATAGCCCAACTCAATCGTAATCAGGGACTCAATGCAGAGTCAAACTACTGTTTCGGTGAGGGTGGTGCGGGTACCTTCTCAGATGGCAAGTTGTTCTCCCGAAGCAAGAAACGAGGTAACATGCAGCGAGTGATGGAGATTTTCCACACTTTCGGTGCAGATGATACGGTCTTATACGAAGCCCATCCCCATATTGGTAGTGATATGTTACCTCGTATCATCAAGGCTATGCGTGCCACGATAGAGACTTGCGGTGGCGAGATACATTTCCAAACGAAAGTGACTGAGTTGCTGCTACAATCGTCTGCTGCCGCACGTCGTGTCGAAGGAGTACGCACTGCCGATGGTGCGGAGTGGCATGGCGAAGCCGTTATCTTGGCTATTGGTCACTCTGCCCATGATACCTATATGATGCTGCATAAGCAAGGTGTACGCTTAGAGCCGAAAGGCTTTGCCTTAGGAGTACGCATAGAGCACCCTCAGGCGTTGATTGATAACTTGATGTATCATGGTCAACTAAGAGGTACTTATCTGCCGGCAGCGGCTTATTCGTTGGTCACACAAGTGCAGGGTAGGGGAGTATACTCGTTCTGTATGTGTCCTGGTGGACATATAGTGCCGGCAGGTAGTGGAACGGAGCATTGTGTGGTTAACGGTATGTCGTCCAGTCAGCGTAATTCGCCGTATGCTAATTCGGGTATGGTAGTAGAGATACGCCCAGAGGACTTAGACGAGATGCAGGATTACATATCACCCGATACGCCTACTGCCTTGCGAGGCTTAGCACTGCAGCAAGCCGTAGAGCATCTGGCATATATACATGGTCAGGCTCCGTCTAAAGCACCGGCTCAGCGACTCAAAGACTTTGTAGAGGGTAAAGCCTCGAAGACCTTACCTAACTGTTCATATCTACCTGGTATTGTACCATCTCGCTTAGATGAATGGTTGCCGCCTTTTGTTGCTATGCGACTGCAACAAGGCTTCCGTGACTTTGATAGACACTATCATGGTTTCTTGACCAATGAAGCAGTTATCTTAGGTGTAGAGTCCCGTTCGAGTAGTGCCTTGCGTATACCTCGTGACCCTGATACTCGTGAGCATATCGATATACATGGTTTATACCCATGTGGCGAGGGTGCAGGCTATGCCGGTGGTATCACTTCCTCTGCATTAGATGGCATCAATGCGGCTCTTCAACTCGTCTAAAGTATAACCCCTCTATTATACAACTACGACTCTAACACGACTCTAAACACAACTATAGCTACAACTAACTAAGTTATAGTTATAAAAACAGTAGAGGCTGTCTAACTACTTAGACAGCCTCTGCTATTATTGATATTTACTTTATTATTATTCGATTACAGTACCAAGAGCGTTGTACTTAACACCATTCTTGAGGATAACGAGTTGTCCGTTCTCGAATGACTTAACAGCCTTAGCCTCAAGCGCTGCATTCTCTACTGCTGTAGAAGAACCAATAGTGATTGATTTGATACGATAACCACCATCGAACTCTTTGATTTCTACACTAGTACTAGTTGCCTGATATTCGATAGTTTTCCAAATATAACCTTGCTCATCAGCACCTTCAGCTCCTGTAGATTTAGCTGGCAATACAAGATCTGCAGCAGCTGTTACAGCAACTGCATTCTTAGGATATGCGAGTGTTGGATCTACAAAGTTTGCTGATGTTGTCCCTTTAGAAGCTACAACGAGTCGGATTTTGTCGCCAGCCTTAACTGTCAATTTGATAATACCATTCTTTCCACCAAACTCGAAACCACTACCAAGTAAAAGTGTCATTGCTTTTTGTTTTTCCTTTGCTGTGCTAAATGAGAATACAATGTCATTTGTCAGTTGGGAAGGAATAGCAGTGTATGCTACAGCATCTCCTGTTGAACTTGCTGGAACATCTAAGATGATTTTAGCCTCAGTAGATGTTGAATTCTTTGTAAGTTCAGATGATACAGTCCAACCTGATTCTGCGGTAATAGTAGACAGATCATAAGTGGCTGCGTTAACAGTTAATGCGGCTACAAGAGCAGTAGCCATAACGAGTAGTTTTTTCATAATAGATATAATTTTTAGTTAGTAATTAATTTATTGTATTTCTATTTTATTTCTGTTTGTTCTTTGTTCTTCTGCTAGTGGAAGAGAAGTACTATAACCTTCTTTCCACGTTGCAAAGGTAGGCATTTATTCCTATACTGCAATACATAAATTGACAAAATATGTCTACTTATTGGCAGGATTTATTCCACCATCGGGTCTTTACCGTTGTACAGTATATGGCTCGAGTGATTAATATCGAAGTCATATCCTGCTTTCGTTCGGAAGGTACAGTTGGTAAAGGTTAGGTTCTCAGTATAATCCAACTTAACACCTACATCCGAAACCCCATATATCATGATATTGTCGAATAGGATGTCGTGTACGGGCATACCTTTCATGCCGCAGATATTGACAACATTCTCTGCCACTGCGCCATTGATGTTGCGGAAGGTGATATTGCTCCAGTCAGGGAAGAAGGCATCCTTCTTGTCTTTGTCTGTTGCACTCACTCCTGCTCCACGGTCTGCATAGCCAGACTCAATATGTATAACCTCCTCACGGATATTGCGCACTACATTGTCGATGCAATAGATGTCCTTACACCATCCACCTCGTCCAGGAGCAGACTTGAAGCGGAAGCCTATATCTGTGCCATCAAATAGACAGTTGCGTACTACAATACGCTGCATACCACCCGAGAACTCTGAACCGATAACGAATCCACCATGTGCCCGATAGACTGTATCGTTCATAATAAGAATATCGGATTGAGGTCCTGCATTCACACCTTTCTGTCCAACACCACCTTTCATACAGATACCGTCATCACCGCAGCTGATATTGCAGTTCACAATCAGTCCTGTCTGTATATTACCTGGGTCCATAGCATCTCCGTTCTGTGCCCACCAAGGACAGCGAATTGTAATACCGTCAATGATAAGGTTCTGTACGCGTGTTGGTACGAGGTGGAACTTAGGTGAATTGAGTAAGGTAACGCCTTGAATGAGTACATTCTTCGAGTCGGTGATATTCACCAAGTGTGGACGCATCTTCTCTTGTGTAACAGCGTCTTTGGCGATATTAGGTATACCCAGTTCTTTGTTAAGGTTGAACGGATACCAGATAGAGTGTTTCTTATCGTCAGGGCGGAGTGTACCTCCCATAGCCAAAGCATCTTCCCACACTTGTGGGTCGGTTTTCTTTATCTTCTTCTCCTTTATAGGACGCCAATAGAACCCTTGACCGTCTAATGTACCACTACCTGTAATGGCTACATTCTCCAGTTTAGACCCATATACGCAGGCATTACATTTCTTAGACCCATCACGAAGTGAGTCGGATGCTTGCACATAGAGTTCCTTGTCGGTCGAGAAGAGTAGGGTAGCCCCTGCTTCGAGGTGAAGGTCAATATTGCTGTATAGACGTATAGGTCCAGAAAGCCAAGTACCAGCAGGAATGATGACATGTCCACCGCCTTGCTTCGACACTTTCTTGATGACCTTATTGATGATGTCGCCTACATTAGTCTTGCCGTCGGCTACGGCACCCACATTGGCTATGTTGACTTCTACATTACGGAATGCAACGGGTTGCACTTGCTGCATCTCAACAGGGAGGTTGTTGTAGTATTCGCTGTATGGCGACTGCGCACAAAGCATCGTAATCCCTGCGGCTATTGCGCACATACATGTCATAATCCTTTTCATATTCAGTAGTGTTTTTATTCTTATTAAAACAAATCTTGTACCAAACTATTGAGGTATACCTCAAGGTTGGTGTAAGGTGCTTGTAGGGTAGTCAGTTTACCGTCGGCACTATCCTGTGGGTTGAGTCCATTAGCGGTCTCCCACTCATCGGGCATACCGTCTCTATCGCTATCGATAGGTGCAGCCGAAGCCGTGTATACTGGATAGCCACCTACATCAGTCTGTGAATCAATCAGTCCGTTCTTTGAACCGTTAGACCCTTTGTAGGTAGAAGTACCATTACGTACTTCGTTCACTATACGAGCATCAATAGCATCCCGACGCAGAGAGCATCCACCTTTAGCGAGAACCGTCTCGTAGGCATCTTGTGCAGTCTGTTCATTACTCAGCGTAGTCAGTCCATCTATCCAACGCGTATCAGCCTTCACGGCTGCTGTCTGTACGGTAGAACCTTGCCAGTTGTCGGCTGTGACAGCGTCTGAACCATACATATAGTTCCCTGACAGATAGAACTTGCCTGGGACAAGTGTACCTAACTCACTGCAATAACTACAACTGACCGTTGGGTCGACAAGGCGTGTCTTCTTCGATGTGGCAGGTCCATACTTGTAATAGTTATTGACCATGTTTATCTTGCGTGCCTCATTCACTCCCTCACCTCCATAAGAGGAGTTGCCTCCCCAGTTATAGACCACATTATTCACATAGTCGAGCGGTCCGAAGGTGGTCTTATCTACATACGCATGGTCAAAGCGTGGGTTACGTGAGTCATGGTGTGCGAGTAGGTTATGATGGAAGGATGCATTGCTGCCACCCCATATACCGCCATATCCGTGACTGCCTTTGACATGTACCGAGTTACGCAACGATTCCGTAATGAAACAGTATTGCAATGTGAAGTCGGTGTTGCCGTAGCATGACACACATTCATCGGTTGACCAAGAGAAAGAGCAGTGGTCGATGATGATGTTCTTGTGCGTACGCACCGTCAGTGCATCGTCTTCTACCTTGTTGATATCGCCCATGCGGAAGTGCAGAAAACGTATGATTACATTGCCTGTCTTGACAATAGTAGGGTATCCTGCAATACATATACCCTCTCCTGGCGCAGTCTGTCCGGCAATAGTGAGTGAACCGTTAATGATGTTCAGTTCGCTCTTGAGGTAGATGACACCTGTAGTATCGAATACGATAGTTCGAGTACCTGCCACATTGATTGCATGGCGAAGTGAACCAGGGTCATTGGCATCGTCGGTCAGATTGGTTACATGCAGTACGACTCCTCCTCGCCCACCGGTAGTGTATTTGCCTCCACCGTCAGCATGAGGGAAAGCCAATACCTTTTGGGTAGTATCGGTAGGAGTATTCCCGCTGCAACATATAAAGCAAAATGTTAATAGTAGCAGATATATTGCTTTGATGATACGCATGTAGTTCTCTTTTTATACGGATTACCTTAGTACTCGTGTTGGGCACTAAGGTAATCTTATATGGCTATTCTATTTATTAATAGTCGTAATCGTTCCAGAGAGTACCGTTTGATGCATTGACATTGACATCAAAGATAGGCCAATATTGGTGTGCATCTATCGTGTTCTCGTCTTCATACAACTTATACGAACTTGGGTCGAGGAACTTAGTCTCTGTGCCATCGTCGGCAGACTTAACATAGAAGGCTTTTGCTACCCAACCTTGTGTCTTGTCGAACTCTGCAGGGCGCGTATCACCAAGGTCGAGTCCTACAAACTTATCGAATACATAAGCGTTGCCGCTCTGTGCGTAGGAGTTATCTTTCTTGTAAGTAAAGTAGATAGAGTCGCTACGTCCAACGAAAGCACCTGTACCGGCTTGTAGATCGGCAATGTCCTTATAGGTCTGTACCAGATAATCCTTAAGCAATCCCCAACGCATGAGGTCATACTTACGAATGTTCTCACCGCAGAACTCAAAGGCACGCTCATCAACAATAGCTTGGAAGTCGAGTGTTTTGCTTGGCAGTCCTGCACGAGCACGTACCTTATCGAACTGATCTTGTGCACTCAGTCCATAGAGGTTAGAAGGTGCATTGCCCTCTTTTGAACCGATGGCTGCTTCTGCAAACATAAGCAGAATATCGGAGTAACGAAGGATAGGCATATCGACGCAGTCCTCGTTGCTATCGTAACTACGAGCCATCCATTCTACACGCAGTTTGCCAAGGTGCATACAAGATGCATCTGCCAGTTTGGTATAGAGTTTCTTCTCAGAAGTTGTCGACTCTGGGAAGCATGCGCCATCACTGCTAACGCCTGAACCATTGTCGTACTCCCATGCGAAAGGCAGGATTGTTACATCACGGCGGAGGTCAGCCTTGTCGTACTTAAAGTAGAAGGTAGGTACAATCTCGATCATGGCTTGAGCCTTGGTATT
The DNA here is from genome assembly GCA_963651555.1 of uncultured Clostridium sp. Classification (GTDB taxonomy): domain Bacteria; phylum Bacteroidota; class Bacteroidia; order Bacteroidales; family Paludibacteraceae; genus Colicola. Next base: position 30,461 of record CAVJQD010000006.1, read on the forward strand.
TTGCTTTGAGTCACCTTTGTCGATCGTGTTCTTCAGTATACCTGGGCACTTATCGGAGAACTTAGCACCAGTAAGTGCAAGTACTTGTCCACGTGCTCCATCGAGGAATGGTATTACCCAAAGGAACTCAGACTTTGAATAGTCGGTCTGGTCGGAGCAGAGGTCACGCCATACCTGCTCGAAACTGCTATTGAGTTTATAGTCCTCTTGGTTGATTACCTGAGCGCAAGCCCATACAGCCTCTTGGTAGAGTTCTTTACGCAGTTCGGCATCTTTTACATTATATTGCACAGAGCAGTCGCTTGTTCCACCTTTGGTAAAGGTATTAGGACGCATAGCGAGTCCGGCATACATAAGGTCGAGTCTTGCAAGCAATCCATACGCTACGGCTTTGCTTGGGCGTCCGATATAGTTGGCTGCCAATCCAGGACAACTTGCTGACCACGGCATCAGTCGTGCGGCTTCGCGTAGGTCGATACGCAGTTGGTCGTAGATAACATTACGGTCGGACTTATCGATATATAGGTCGTTGAGGTCCTTGCCATCGAATGAGGTGAAGCAAGCAGGAACATCGCCCCACAGTTTGATCATCTCGAGATAGCAGAACGCGCGTAGTGTGAGTGTCTCGCCGAGTAGGTAACGGAAGGTAGCGTCGGTGGTATCGGAATAGGTGCGTATGCCATCGACTACTACATTGGCACGCTCTACTGCTGAGTTGAGGTAAGCCCAGGGGTCTTTACCGTTGGAGGTAGAGATGTCGCCTGTACCTTTGCTGGTGTTGTAGACTGCCCAGTCTTTATCTTCTGCCTTACTGCAGTGCTCTATATCGGTGTTGATAGCCACATATCCGCCGCATAGACGGTTACGGAAAGACTTATCTTCACCGAAGGTGTTGTAGATAGCGTTCACAGCCTGACTTGTGAGGTCGGTTGATTTGAACACTGACACATCCATTGCAGAAGGAGAGTCGGTAGTGAAGAAGTCCTTCTCGCAGGATACGAGCAGCAATACGGATGCTGCAAGAACTAGTTTATAGAGATTTGTTTTCATCGTCTTTTAGAATTGAATGTTCATACCGATGTTAATACCACGGCTCTTTGGGTAAGCAGAGAAGTCAACGCCTGGTGTAAGAGGGTTCTTCGAAGAACGGGTGTCTACTTCAGGGTCGAGTCCCGAGTACTTAGTAGCGCAGAATAGGTTAGTACCTTGTACATAGAGTCGGATGTTGCTTATTACCTTAGAGCGTTCCATCCAAACCTTAGGCAGTGAGTAACCAATGGTGAGGGTATTGAGACGGAGGAATGAACCGTCCTCGAGGTTCTTGTCGGTTACTACATAGTGCGACATGATAGGTGAGTTGGTGTTAGCACCCTTGTCGATGTTCATTTGGTCGAGTTGTTGTGCCATTGCGGTGTACTCGTCGCCATAGACGAATGCGCTTGTTGCAAGTGCTTCTGGCATATAAGTACCGTCTGCAGCGAAGAGTGAGTAACGATTTGCATAACTTGCTGTCGAGATAAGGTTACGCATCTTAGTCTTCTCGGTAACGGTGGTGTACTCCATGCCGCTGAGGTTCAATATCTTGTTTCCGAAGGAGAAAGTGAAGTTTGCTCCTAAGTCGAAACGTCCCCATTTATCTCCACCAATGTTGAAGTTGATGTTGAAACCGCCGGTGTGTGTAGGAACGGTATTGCCGAGCACCGTTTTATCTTTCTCATCGATTTTACCATCGTTGTTTAAGTCTTTGAACTTGATTGCACCAGGAACAGGCTTATTGGTCAAGAAACCATCGCCATAGTCTGCAACGCCTTCTGCTAAGCCCCATGAGTTAGTACTTGGTACATACGATACGAAGTCTTCTGCGGTGTAGTAACCATCGGTTACGTAACCTACCACATTACCAACAGGTTGACCTACCTCAACGAGGAACTCAGCCAAGGTGAGGTATTCGGATGAGCCGAAGCAACTGGTTTGTGCTGTAAGCGATGATACATTACCGAGGTCGGTTACACGGGTCTTGTTGAATGCAATGTTGGCATCCACAGAGAGGTTATAACTGAGGTTCTTCGATTTCTTGTCGAGGATGATACCCTTGATAGAGAACTCCATACCCATGTTACGTGTTGAACCGATGTTCTGATACTGGTAGTTGTAACGAGCAGGCAGTGTCTGGCGGATAATCAAGTCCTTAGTGGTGTTCCAATAGAGGTCAACTGTACCAGTCAGGCGGTCGCGTAAGAAGCCATAGTCGAAACCGAAGTCACGCGTGATAGTCGTTTCCCATTTGAGGTGTGGGTTGGGTGCTATCTTATCGGAACTACCTACAACGAGGATGTTGCTTGTAGTACCCGAGCCGTTGTCTATATAAGTAGCGGTCTGCGAGAGGAAGTCTTGGTGCAGGTAGCCGAGGTCTACATTATTGTTACCCGCCATACCATAACTGAGTCGCCATTTCCAGTTCGACATCCAGTTTTGTGCACCTTCCATCCAAGGCTCATCGGACATACGCCAAGCGGCTGCTACAGATGGGAAGTAACCCCATTGGTTCTCTTTCTCGAAACGAGTGGAGCAGTCAGCACGGAAGGTAGCAGTCAAGTAGTACCGTCCGAGGTAGTCGTAGTTAGCACGAGCGAAGAATGACAGTTGGTTATCTTTCGGGTCGATGTAGTTGGTAATCTCCATATAGGAAGCCTGTCCGAGATAGTTGAATATCTCGCCATTGGTTACATCGTATTCGCCTTTATATCCGAATCCTTTCTGGGTGTTGGTCTCACCTTTGCGGATGATGGTCTCTTCACCCAAGAGGAGGCTTACATTGTGTGCCTTATTAAAGGTCTGCTTCCACTCGATGGTGTTGGCGTTACGCAATGTCGAATTTTTCTCTTCATCCACTTGCAATTGAGCAGTACCGCTCTCTATACCTGGACGACCCGTGTTACGCGAGAAGTAGGTAGTAGGACCATAGTAGCGGTCGGTCAAGATATTACGGCTCTCATAACCCAACTCGACACGCGCTGTGAAGTACTTAGCAAACTTGTAACTTGCATATCCTTGCAAGTTCCACTTGTTGTCGGTCTTGTACTTATAGTTATCACGAATCGTGGTCAATGGGTCGTAGAGTGAACCGAATGTCTCATCGTCGTCGCCGTCACCGGTGGTCTTGCTCAATAGGGTAGTAGGCGTATAAACCACGCAGTTACGCAGACGAGACTCGGTGGCAGTACCGTTATCCTTGATAGCGTTCGAACCTGCACCGAGTACGCCGGTATTGGTGTATCGTGCCGTAACACCAAGGGTGAAGTTCTTGAATGGTTTGAACTTACCTTTGAAGTTGATGTTGTTACGGGTGTAGTTCGACTGCTCCATGATAGCCTTATCGTCGATACGGTTGTAACTGAGGTTGAAGGTTGCTTTCTTGTTACCACCACTTACGCTGACTGATTGGTTCGAGGCGAAGCCTGTGCGTCCGAAAGTCTTATCCTGCCAATCGATGAACTCGTGTTGTGCAGGGTCTTTGTATTCGGTAAGCAGTTCGCTGATAGAGGTGTTCTGTATCTCGGTCTCAGACTTGTACTTCGTATCGTTGTACAACTTATCGAAGTAAGCGTAGAAGTTACTGCGCAATGCCGAGATGGATTTATCTTTCTGATAAGCCCATTCATACTGCATAAGTGCAAACTCCTCTGGGTCGAGTACATCGTACTTCTTGGCAATCTTCTTCCATCCTACATAACCTGTGTAGTCAACATGGAAGGTCATCTTGTCCTCTTCGTCGGAGTCGGCATCCTTGGTGGTGATGATGATAACGCCGTTAGCACCTTGTGCACCATAGATAGCTGTTGCGGCTGCATCCTTGAGGACGTCCATTGAGGCAATGTCGGATGGCGCGATGTCGGAGATGCTCGATACAGGGAATCCATCGACGATGTAGAGAGGGTCGTTGGACTGTGTAAGAGAAGTACCGCCACGGACACGGATCTTGACATCGGCGTCAGGACTACCTTCGGTGGTCGTTACGCTGACACCCGACAACTTACCTTGCAACGCTTCGGCTGCTGAGGTGACAGGGATGTCCTTTAGTTGCTCTGCCGATACGGAAGATACGGCGGTGACTACATCGCGTTTCTTTGTTGTGCCGTAACCAGTTACCACTACTTCTTCAAGCAGTTCGGCATTCTCTTTGAGGACGACATTGATGTTGTCGCTCGTGATAGGGATTTCTTGTGTGACCAATCCGATGTAAGAGAAGACGAGTGTTTGTGCATCGTCGGGTACATCGAGGGAGTAGTTACCATCGAAATCGGTAACGGTACCAATGGTCGTTCCTTTGACCACTACAGAGGCTGAGATGATGGTCTCACCTGTTGCATCATGTACAGTACCATGAATTACTTTTGCTTCAGCGCCGAATGATGCGAGGCAGAGCACCGACACTAAAAAGGCTGTGATTCGTTTTGCCATGTGTATTAAATTGTTGTTTTACAGTTAAAGTAAAGAGAGGGTGTGCCATTCTGTATAGGCACATTTCTCACGATGCAAAGATAATACGATTTCGTATTTTTCTTGTGCAAATTTTGACACAATATGTAGATTTTTGTATGTGGAGTATATTATTCATCCGTGCCACTGCATGGGGAGTTTTCCTTGCCACTGCGTGGCAGAGAAATAAAGAGAATGATTTGCACTGCGTGCAAGAGAAATGAATAGAAGCTTCTGCTATGCAATATAACTCCTGCTACACGATATAACTTCTGTTCGTCGCACAATACATATATTCTGCTTGATATGTGAGCGAACTTAAAGGAAATAAAAGAAATGAATAATACATTGGTGTGGGTGTAGACTTGCTCGTCTGTGGGTAATTCGATGTCATGTAACAATTCGAGTGCTCGTCTAGTGAAACTGCCTTTCTAATGGGTCTTTAATGAACTTGTGTATTAGTAGTACTTTTGTGCGACTACTAAGAAAAATGTCGGAAGGCTTGTGTACTCAAAAATAAATGTATACCTTTGCAGCAAAGTTGAAAATCAACAAACTTAGGCAGGGTGATACTTACTTGGTATATACAATCGAATGGCATTGGCAGACTATTGGCCGACCAAACCATTAGCGCCAAGCCGTGCTCTCTCTCTCTCTCTCTCTCTCTCTCTCTCTAGAATCAGCCGCTTTGCGGGTATTTACTCCTTAATAAAACAACAAGGGACATGTTATGTTCTTTGTTGGTCGGTTTTGTGTACATACAGTTCCTCGATATTAACATAAATTGAATATGATATGAAAAAGATTTTCTCAGTATCGCTAGCACTACTGATGCTAGTATTGACGGGATGCCACAAGGATATCCTTAATGAGATCAATGATCTCAAAAACCGAGTGACTACGCTCGAAGAAAAGTGCGTCACCATGAACACCAATATCGATGCATTGCAGGTTCTTGTCAATGCGCAGAGTAGTGGCGATATGATCTCTAATGTGAGTGAGATTACTTATGGAGAGTCCACTGTTGGCTATACTATCACTTTCACGAGTGGTAAGACTATTACACTCTACAACGGAAAGGATGGTGCAGATGGCAAAGATGGTGAAAATGGCAAGGATGGTTCGAATGGAACCAATGGGACGGATGGTTACTCGCCTTCGATTGGTGTAGCCCAAGACACGGATGGTGTTTACTATTGGACACTCGATGGTGCTTGGTTGCTTGATGCAAACGGTAATAAACTGCCTGTTACAGGAGCAAAAGGCGAGAAAGGCGATCAAGGCGATAAAGGCGATACTGGCACAACCGGTGCAAGTGGCACGAATGGTATCACTCCACAACTAAAGATTGAGGAAGATGGCTATTGGTATGTATCTTACAACAATGGCACCACTTGGGAGAAACTTGGCAAAGCCACTGGCGAGGACGGTAAAGATGGTGCGAATGGTACAAATGGTGAAAAGGGTGATAAAGGCGACTCTATGTTCTCTTCTGTTACGCAAGACGACAACTATGTCTATTTTACATTGGCGGATGGCACGACAGTTATTACGGTGTCTAAGTATGTAGAGAACGACTACTATACCATTACTTATAATGCCAACGGAGGCACAGGAACGATGGAGGCAGAGCAATACTCTACAATGAAAGCCGCTACGGTGAAGGCATGCACATTTACATATAATGCAGGTCATAGATTCATAGGTTGGAACACACAAGCCAATGGAATGGGCGTATCATTTGCTGTAGGTGATATTATTCTTCAACCACAAGACCTTACTCTATATGCTCAGTGGAATGAAATACGTTTCTCTATTTCTGCTACCCAGAAGGTGATATTCGCTCCTGGTAACCTCCAATACCAAGCCAGCACCAACACTTGGCGCTTTGCAGATAATCAATATGACTATATAGGTGATGCTAATAGCAACATCTCATCCTCCTATACCGGTTGGATAGACCTATTTGGTTGGGGAACAGGAAATAACCCTACAAACACGAGTACATCGTATAGTGATTATTCCACTTTCACAGATTGGGGCAAGAACGCAATAGGTATCTATCCTGCAGACTTTTGGCGTACATTGACTAAAGATGAGTGGGTGTATGTATTCCAAACTCGCACCAACGCAAGCAGTCTCTATGGTTTTGCCACAGTCAACGGCACGATAGGACTCATCTTGTTGCCAGATAGTTGGACTTTGCCAAGTGGTCTCACCTTCAATGCAGGCACTGCTGCCTTCACTAACAATGTCTACTCTACCAAGCAGTGGTCGCAGATGGAATCAGCCGGCGCTGTCTTTTTGCCTGCTGCGGGCCGCCGCGATGGTACGAGTGTGGACTATGTTCAGTCGGGCGGCTACTATTGGTCAAGTACGGTGATCGGCACGTACCGCGCGTACTACCTCTACTTCTACGATAGTCGCCTCCGTCCGCAGGACGACTACGATCGGTACTACGGGCTTAGTGTGCGTTTAGTCCAAGATTTATAAAAACCTCGTGCCTTTTCCCAATCAGGAGGCAATCCCGTAGGGTTGACCTCATGTTGGGAAAAAGAGACTGAATTGTTGATCCGCATGGTCTTTTTTCGTTGGTATGGGGCGTAAGCCCTCTACCGACGAAAAAAGTCGCTAAACGCGGCTGTAGCCGCGCCGATTTTTAGAACAATGGCTCGCAAGTACGATCAATTGCCAGTGTACATAGCAGTGTATGAGTTGTTGCTCAAATCACTCAACATGACCAAGCGTGTGTCCCGAGAGTATAGATACACCTTATGTGAGGATTTGAACAAAGACTTGCTGCGTGTCCTGCTCTTGGTGCGCAAAGCCAATGCTAAAGAGGATGCTGTAAAAAAGTTGGCATATATAGACGAAGCAATCGACTTGCTGTCCGATTGTATGGTGCGTTGGCGTGTGCTGAACGATATGCGATGTATCTCGCAGACATTGTATGCGCAGTTGGCGTTCGAGTCGGTAGAAGCCGAGGACCAATTCATTAAGTGGCGTGATTATTTAAGAAAGTAGTAGGGATGTCCTAAAAATTGCTTTTGAGATGATTTGTGATTTTTTTATTTGTATCTGCTTGACTTTCACTCAGTCACAATGCTCGCATTGCTCCTTCGTTCAAGCCAACCATCTACT